>NZ_JCAQHY010000132.1:0-35180 GCF_059621045.1 Vagococcus sp. WN80Y | reverse complement strand
ACCTCTAAGTCTAGTGATAAAACAACTTGATCCATGTTATAATTTTGATACATAAATAGCGCTCCTTTCTGATTGGGTTTTGTCACTTTAATCATATCAAGGAACGCTATTTTTGTGTACCCTAACGCAAAAAAGGGGGGATAAAAGCAGATTAATTATCTACTTATGTCCCAACCTCTTCTTTGTTTTCACGTATGTTATCTGACAAATGCGCTCTAAAAGTCTGCTCACTTCGTTGTCCTAAACTTCTAAGCAACTAAACTTGCAAGCCATCATTCTTTGGGCTTTAGCCCTTAGAAATGAGTGATATCGAAGAGAGTTAAGGTATCGAAGTTTACGTAGTACTCGGAGCAAAACGACTTTATGTCCCAGCTTCTTCTTTAATTGCGAAATTTTTCTAAACCGTAAATGGCTTCACTCACTACTTCAGGCGTAATTTCTTGTGCCATGAAATGAATCGGTTCGCCAACTGCTGCTGTCTTCTCACTCACCAGTGCCACCTCTTCAATAGTCAGGTCTAAGCCTAGTTCATGAAGCGATGTTGGTAAGCCTAACTCTTCGTAAAATGGCAAGAGCGATTCTAATTCCTCCCACTTATCTTGAATGATCAGTTGGACTAAAATCCCATAAGCCACTTTTTTCCCGTGAAGCTGCGCAGCCGACGCCGGAATATAAGTCAACGCATCATGGATTGAATGAGCACCAGATGAGCGGCCATATTCATCGCCGAAGCCACCTACCATTCCAGCCACCATAATAATGGTTTCAATCACATCGACAAAAGCCTTATTAATTTGTTGTTTTTCTAAAGCCTCAATTGCTTCTGGTCCTTTTGTCAGTAGCACATGCTGACATTTTTTAGCCACAAAATGAGCTATATCTACCTCTAACGGAAGATTTCTACGATGCCCAATAATAGCATCTGCTTCATACCACTTAGCTAATGTGTCACCAATACCAGCAACCAATAACTCCTTTGGAGAATCCAAAATAACCTCTGGCTCAACTAAGGTCAACGCTATCCCACGGTTATAATAATCCATTCGCTTTAAGCTTCCCTGCTCATCATAAATAACACTCAAAGGCGTATACGCTGCACAAGTAGAGGCTAATGTGGGCAACATAATAACTGGTAATAATCGCTTAAATGCCACACCCTTTGCTAAATCAGATACCTTACCGCCACCTACTGCAATAATACAATCAACCTTTTCAGCAAGCGCCAATTCTTCAAAGTGAGCTATATTCTCATCTGTACATTTATTCCGATAATGATAATAATGTAACTCAATTGACTGCATCTCTGGAAAATGTTTTTTTGCTACTTCCCAAGATTCTTTGCCGTGTAAAACCATCGCTTTCTTCAATTGACGTTTACCCAGCTCAACTTCTAGATTTTGCCACACTCCTCCCCCACAGATAAACTCTTGAGGGCCACTTTTCACACTCAAATATTTATTCATACGATTGAATCCTCCACCTTCACAATTTCCATAAAAAAAGAATCTTTCATGTGTTAATTTCCATTATACCGCTTATCTCATCCAATTTCATTCTTTTTCGACTGTTTTTTTATTCATTTTAAAAATACCTATTGAATATTTATACAAAATAAGATACAATCAATTTTATAACTAAAAGGACTTTTTATTCATTATTATAACCAATTCTTAGTACACTAACTTAAACAAGGAGAATCATTCTATGAAAAAGAAATTATCTATCATTCTATCGACCTTTATCATGATACTTATCCTCTTGACGGCTTCAGTCTCGACTCTTGCCGCTGAGAAAGATACTTATTATGAAACTATTCAGAAAAAGGGCGAGCTCGTTGTCGGTCTTTCTGCTGACTATCCCCCTTATGAATTTCATGCAACTGTTAATGGCAAAGATACAGTTGTCGGCTTCGATATTTCAATTGCACAAAAAATAGCCGATGATTTGGGCGTCGAGCTAACTATTCAAGAACTGGGATTCGATGCGTTACTTGGTTCGCTAAAAACAGGAAAAATTGACATCATCATCTCAGGTATGTCGCCAACACCTGAACGACTAAAAGAAGTTAATTTCTCTAATACCTACATGTATGTCCAACAAAAGGTCATCATCCGTAAAGAAGATGCAGATAAATATAAAACCACAGCAGATTTCGAAAATGTCGGTGTTGGGGCGCAAAAACAAACCACCCAAGAAGAATTAGCTCAGACTGAATTAGTGGGCTCTAAGGTAACCTCTTTACAAAAAGTACCCGAAATGATTTTAAGTTTGCAAAATAAAAAAGTTGATGCTTTAGTTCTTGAAGGGCCAGTGGGTGAAGCCTACTTGTCACAAGATAAAAACTTAGTTGCCAGTGAGGTAGAATTTGAGAATGGCAACAAAGAAACTGCCATCGCTTTGCCTAAAGAAGCTCCTGTTCTAGAAGAAAAAATTAATGCTTCACTGGCTGAAATCGATGAACAAAATTTAATGCCAGGCTATATTAAGGAAGCTAATGACCTGATGTTCAGTGACGAAAGTTTCTTACAGAAATATGGCTCTTACTACTTAAAAGGAGCTGGCTTTACCATTCTAATCGCCTTTATCGGAGTTCTATTTGGTTCTCTTGTCGGTGGTCTGTTAGCTCTCCTGAAACTATCTAAAAACAAATTATTGCGTTTTATCGCTATCGCCTATATTGAATATGTTCGTGGCACGCCACTATTGGTTCAAATCTTCTTAGTTTACTTCGGCTCAACAGTGATTGGTCTTGAATTGAACGCCATCGTCTCAGGCTGTGTTGCTATGGCGCTTAACAGTGGAGCCTATGTCGCAGAAATCATTCGCGCTGGCATAAATGGCGTCCCTAAAGGACAGATAGAGGCCTCTCGTAGTCTTGGCATGAACCAACGCCAAGCCATGCAATTTATCATTTTACCGCAAGCAATTAAAAATATCTTACCAGCTCTTGGTAATGAATTTGTGACGATCATCAAAGAATCATCCGTCATGTCTGTGATTGGTGTTTCAGAATTAATGTTTCAATCAGGTGTCGTGCAAGGGGCTAGCTTTAAACCCTTTATGCCAATCGTTATCGCGTCATTAATCTATTTTGTCTTAACCTTTAGTCTCTCTCGTTTACTTGGTCTATTTGAGAAAAAACTAAGCGCTAGTGATGCTTAACTCAAGATAACGTCCTGTGAAATTTACCAAAAAAGAAAGGAAGCTTATTACTTATGTTTATCGAAGTTGCCAAAAAGTTTCAAGAGCCAGAACAAAATCTCTTAATGGAGATTGCAACACTGGCAAAAGCTACCCCCAATTTAATCGACCTATCACTAGGAGATCCTGACATCACCACTGATGAAGCGATTATCAACGCTAGCATGCTCGATGCTAAAGCTGGCCATACTCATTACACTGCTTCTGATGGTAGCCAAGAATTTTTACAGGCTGTCGTTGATTTTTACGATAAGCAATACGGATTGACTTTTAAAATCGACCAAGTTAGAGGAACCGTTGGTGCGTTACACGGGATGTACTTAACCATGCAAGCTCTCCTTAATCCTGGCGATGAGGTTATTATTCATGAGCCTTACTTTTCACCTTATAAAGATCAAATTAATTTAGCTGGCGGACAGCCAGTAATTGTACCTACCTATGAAAAAGATGACTTCCAGCTAGACTTAGTTCTTTTAGAGAAGGCCATAACTGCTAAAACAAAGGCCGTTATCATCAATTCACCAAATAATCCAACAGGAGCGGTCTTTTCAAACGATACTCTAAAAGGGATTGCTGCGCTCGCAGAAAAGCACGATATTGTCATTCTAGCAGATGAGGTTTATGAAGCCTTTTGCTATGAGCAGGACTACACACCGATGGCGACTTTTGCTCCAAATCACACCATCACCTTTAGCAGTTTCTCTAAAACCTTTGCCATGACTGGATGGCGGATCGGCTATATGATCGCTCCTGCTCATGTTAATCTAGTGCTAAAGCAAATCAATGAAAGTGTGACTTACTCGGCCCCAACCCTATCTCAACAAGCGGGTATCTATGCACTGACTCACTATCAGCAGTTAGCTGAGAAAACAAAAGAACTCTTTGCCAAACGTCTAGCATATATTCAACAACGGATTGAAAAGATTCCTTTCCTCTCTCTCCCTTCTGTCAAAGGAAGTATTTATGCTTTTGTCAATATCGAAAACAGCGGTTTAACCTCTGTCCCTTTTACAGAAAAATTAGTGAAAGAAACCCAAGTCCTAGTTATTCCTGGAGAAGCCTTTGGCGAATCTGGCAAGCACTATGTGCGGATAGCAGCTACACAAGATTTGAACCAACTTAAAGAAGCCTTTGATCGAATTGAACAATTAGTCTTCTGATCCTTTAACCTAAAAAAGCTGTCACACACGCCAGATAAGGCGATTGTGACAGCTTTTTTTATAGGTTAAAATGAGCCGACAACGGCATGTCTTGTAGCTCTAAACAATTTCTTTTCAATTTATGAAAAAGCTGATCATCTGGATTAATTTGTAAAACAAAGATAACCTTTCCGAGCAACGATTGCAAATAACTTTCAATAACAATTTCATCAATTGCATCTTGTTCCCATTTTTTATAACGAATTAAATGAGAGACTACCCCGAACTTTTGACAGTAATAAATCTCTTGTTTTAATTCTCGTCGATAAGACCTAGATACCTGTAGCTTTTCATTTACTACGATCCCTGTCACTAATTGACGGTCATGAGATTTAAGTAGCTTAGTCTTTTCCTCATTTAAATCAAATTGATAGGTAGCTAGAAACGACTGAATCTTACTTATGACTTTCCTAGGCTGAAAATCACCTGAGAAGGTCATATCATCGCAATAACGAGTATAATTAATTTTTTGTTTGTCACACCACTGACCAATATACGCATCAAATGACCTCAAAACTAGATTAGAGATCGTAGCTGAGGTTGGTGCACCTTGCGGCAATGACTCACGGTAACAGCATAAATTTGTCAGTAAGTACTGCACATCAGGCGGGTAGTACATACTTGGAAAAGCACTCGCCATAACTTGACTAAATTGGATGCTGTTAAAAAAATCCTCAATGTCTAGTTTTAACACTTGAAGTTGCCCTACATGGGGGGACGCATTTTCCACTAAGGTTGCCCCTTTTTTATAAGCTGTCGCATGAACTGATAGTTCTCTTTGTTCAAGCAATTGTGCCAAAATATTCCGTTGAATCTGTTTTAATAACCGATTTGGGGCGTACACAAGTCTAGGACTGCCATCTTTTTTAGTTAAGGTAACAGGTTGATAATAATCATCAAGATGATTGGAGATAGCGTATAGCGTCGCTAACTGCTTCTCTTGAGACCAATGGAAAGGTGCAAATAAATCAAAAGACACGATCATCTCATGAGATTGTTTCGATGTATTATATTTCCAAATAGAAGAGTCTCCCATCCAATCACCCCGTTTACAAAAAAATCCAATAGAGACCATACAAAAAATGATTCCGAAGTGATGGAAAGGTACTATGCGCCTCAGGCGACAGCACGCCTAACGCGTGCAGAAGTACCTTGTAAGAACTTCGGTCTAGATGTGCCAAATTAAGCACATCTTCACGTAATGAATTTTCAGGTTGGCGACTCGCCAACCCGCTAGTCTAAAACTAGAAAGGCTATGATCTCTATTGGTTACTTCAAATTATAACACACCTAATTTGGGCTATAAAGATTCTTTCTACCTTCCTTGCTGTCGTGCACGCATTTCCTTTTGTAATTTTTTATGTGCTTTTTTAGAGCCTCTTTCAAGATCACGCTTTTCTTTACGGTCAGCGTAAGATGAAAACAAACTATCTAAATCGTAGTCCGCTGGATACAACTGGCTAGCTGGCAACTCTAATTTCACTCTTTTTTTAGGTACTTCTATTAATTCCTTTTTCAAAAGAATCGTTACCAATTGTTTTTTGTCGTCTTCTTCAAAAACAATTGCCGTATCATTCGTTTCTAAATAAAGAACCCGATCGCCCTTCATTAAAGGGGTGATTTCTTTGGCTTCAATAGGAGCAACCTTATTCAGTGCTACTTGTCTCGGTTGACGTTTTTGCAACTTATAGTCACGGCTATTTAAGTAACTTTGTGCCTGTTCAACAACCTGATTATCCAGAGCCATTTTATTAGCAATCCAAAAGGCATTACTCTCTCCTGTCTCTCCCATAATTAGTTGATAACGAGGTGATAATGTAGCAGCGTCAAATGCCATCGCAGCTGTGATAAAATCAGGATGTAAAGTCGAAAAACGTTTGATTTCGCCATAATGGGTCGTTGTCACAACTGTACAGCCCTTTTGGTAAAAAGCCTCCATAATAGCAATTGCCAAAGCTGCTCCTTCATTTGGCTCCGTCCCACTTCCTAATTCATCTAATAATATCAGACTATTTGCTTTAGCTGCTTTCATAATTGAAGAAATATTCCCCATATGGCCTGAAAAAGTACTCAACGCATTTTCAATACTTTGCTGATCGCCGATATCCACAAATATCTCATCGTAGAGAGCTATTTCTGTTTCTTCATCTGCAATAATCTGCATCCCGATCATAGTTTGCAAAGTAATCAAGCCTAGGGTTTTCAATACCACAGTTTTCCCACCTGCATTCGGTCCTGTTATCGTTAAAGCCTGATAGTCTTTGCCTAATGTTAAATTAAGAGGGACGGCTTGTTGGCCTAATAATGTGTGCTTAACATTGACAAAATGGATATAGCCATCCTTATTAACTTTAGGCTCGCTCGCACCAAGATCTCGACTATATTTTCCGCGGGCAAAAATCACATCATACTCAGCAATGATTTCAATATTCAACTTGACAGTGGTCATTTGTTCGGCAATCATCCCAGTTAGAGCCGATTGAATCTGATACACCTCTGCACTCTCAGCAAGCTTCAATCCGTAAAGCTTATCATTCAACTTCGTAATAGCAGTCGGCTCAATAAATACAGTTGTCCCTTTACTAGACGACTCGACGATCGTTCCATTCACCTGATTTTTATAGGACGCTTTGATTGGAATAGTGAAGCGCTCGTTTTTCTTAACAATAATAAACTCTTGAATCTTACTTTTGTTACTACTATTCCGTAAAAATTTCCCGAGCTTTTCTTCAACTTCTCGTTCGCATTCTTGAATCCCGCGACGAATTTTCCGTAGCTCACGACTCGCTTCTGTATCAACCTGATTGTTGCGAATCGTTTGATAAATTTCCTCTTCAACAGTCGTAAATGTCTGAATAGCTAAGCTATAATCAGCCAATAAGGGGGAGATACTTTTGTTCTTCTCCATAAATTGTTGAATTAGTCGGCCACTTCGTAAAAAGTCTGCATAATCGATTAATTCATTGGGTTCTAGAATAAACCCTTTTTCAACCTGATTTGTCAGATGCTCAATATTACTCAGTCCCATAAATGGTACATGCAAGTTTGCTAAAAGTAAGCTCTTCGCTTCTGCCGTCTCTTTTAGTCGATTTTTCACTAAAGCCAAATTACTACTCGGCTTCAAAGTCTCCACTCGCTGCTTGCCATAAGAGCTAATAGCGTATCGTTTTAATTCTTCTATTACATGATTAAATTGTGTTTTCTCGATTGTTTCGATTATCATATCTTTTCTCCCTTTATCCGTTTTTAGATAAGCTTATTAATTTGCCTATCTCATCTACCGTCTAAAGATACCTACTTTATTCTAAATGTGTACGTCAACCATAAAAAAAGAGCTAAGGATAAATTCCCTAGCTCAAATAAACTATAAAAATAGCTCTTTTTCTTGAGTAAGTTCAGTATCTTTTGAGGTCACTAAATAAACGTCTCTTGAAACAACATTTATTCAGTCTTTAATTACCTAATTAGATACTGTCACACTCACAAAAAAACACTCCATGTCGTTATTTATTGGTTAACTCCATACACTCATTCAAAATATTAACTCACCAAAAGTATACAATGTTTCTTCTTAGAGGTCAATTATTTTTTCCTATTTCCTTCTTTTATGATATACTTGCCCAAAGGAGTGATAGCTAATGGCCCACAAAAATACCTCGATTGTTAGTATTAAAAATGATATTTTAACCTCTAAACTTTATGTAGAAGAAGGTAAATTAATTGTCATTCAAAATAACTCTGAACGAGCAGTTTATGAAGGCGTCGATTTTTTCGATTTGACAATTGAAGGTACAACCTTGATTCTAAATTTTTCAGTATTAGATGAATCAGAAAAATACGATCATTCTCTTGATTTATCCTTCGTTAATAATGTCAATCAAGTTAAAGTCCAATTATAAGAAAGCATTAAGGGCTGTGACAAATCCATGTCACAGCCCTTTTTCTGTTTCAGTATATTATATGACTGACGTGAAACAAACGTCAGCTCACTATGTTTTACTACGCTGTCCTAAACTTCTAGGCAACTAGAGCTGCAAGTCTCAAAGCCCTTTAATCCTTTCGATAGGTTAATCCTAAGCCCTTAATAAAATTCCGAGCAAAATTATCGCCACACATTTGATAATTTCGGTGGCCTTCTTTTCGTAAGATAGCTCCTAACTCACTTTCAGTCACTTTCAAACCTGTTTTTCCAATTATCTCCACCATATCACCACTCGTTAACGCTAATGCTATTTTAAGTTTTTTCAGCATCGTATTATTACCATTCTGATGGGTCATCCCTAAAGGAGCGGGCTTCTCTATTTCCCCAGGTTTTAATGGGCGTTTGCCACGTTTAAACGTAATCAATCCGTTATAAAAAATTTCCAATGTTCGATTATCAATAGCTACTTCATAAATATTTTCTGGATACTTTTCATCCTCAGTTGCAGGATTTGGCACTCGAGTTAAAAATTGTGCAACTTCTGCTTTAGTTAAGGTTAATCCACCCAAGTCAAAAATTTTAACTAAATCATCATCCTTAATATCTAGCGCGTACCTCAGTCTTACAAGTTTATCGTTGTTATTCATTTTTGCACCTACCTTAAATTATCTCTTTTCCAGTATAATATGAATAGCTAAAGAATGCACCTTTATTTAGGCTCTTATGAAAGTAATTCTTTTGCCAGTAGTTGATAGGTTTGCAATCGCTTCTCTTGACTATGTGTAATACTGACAATCATGGCTTCATCAAATCCAAAATACTCACCATCTTGGCTAATTTTATCTGCAATCAATTTAGGCGTTCCGATCAGATGACGTTTTTTCCGATCTTCAGCTAATTTAAGTCGATCCATCTCAGTTAATCCACGTTTTACCTCTTGGGCCTCTTCTGGTGTCAAAAAGTCTAACCGACCCCCTTTGGCCAACATTAAACGATGAATTTCAACGGGACCTGCTTCATAGTCAGCTTCTTCCTGCGTCTCTGCAACAGTCGCCATATATGCCACATTAATTTTCGGCTTTTCAGCAAAGTAGGATGGTTCAAAAAAATTTCGATACATCATCAATAATTCCTTTGTCATTCCTCCCATAAAAAACTGAGCAAACGAGTAGCCAACCCCCATTCGACCAGCTTCCATCGCGCTATTCCCACTTGAACCTAACAACCACGCTTCTGGTAATGTTACTTTAATAGGCGACGCCAAGGTTTGCTGATAGACCGCATCATCTGGCTTTTTATCTTGAATCAACTCAAGCGTGGTCATCAATTTTTGATACATGTCCTCATGTTTCACTACATTTCCCGAAGCCAAAGCTTTCGCCGCTTTCAGATCTCCTCCGGGTGCACGCCCAACGCCAAAATCAATTCTGCCAGGAGCCAGTGCGCTGAGTGTTTTGAATACCTCCGCCATTTTCAATGGAGAATAGTGCATCATCATAGTTCCACCAGTTCCTAGGCGGATATTTTGAGTGACTGCCGCTACATAGGCTGCAATAATTTCGGGAGCAGAACTGGCATAACTAGCACCACCATGATGCTCAGCAAACCAAATTCTTTCATACCCTAACTCATCAGCAAGCTTAGCTAATTCAATCGTCTTTTCTACTGCACCGACTGCAGAATTTCCATTTGTTACTGGTAATTGATCTAATACACTTAATTTCATTTTGCCCTCCTATTTCAGTAACTCTTTTCTCTCATTATAACTAACTTTTCGTAAGAAAGATAACAATTGAACTTTATCTAACAGGAATTTGCATTCGAATAAACATTTTTCGCTGATCGGTATTTAACTTGGGAATCTCATACATAACTTCACAAATATAATCCCCCATCACTGATAACCCCTTCTCTTCAATCATCTGGTTAAAAACACCCAGACTCTCTAACTCCTCACTAAAGGATTGACAATAATATACCGCATACTCTCCAGCTGGCAATTCAATAATTGGCTGTTTTGAGTTTGCCTTTTTTGAGACAAAGACAAACATCTCTTGTGAAATAAAGACTTTTTTTACAAAACGATCTCGTCTGATGATTGAGCCTACCCGATTGAAATCAGCCGTTTCATAACCATTTTGTACTAGAAATTGCTTGAACTCTCTTAAATAATACTCATATTCAAGAGTCGACATCTGATGAATGTTTTTATCAATTGAATACCCCAATACATAACGCTTTGGAAATTTCTTAATCTCCATAATAGTCTTATTCTGATTCTCTTGATACTCTGACATCGCATTCTGAAACGTCTCAATTAGATTAATTCGCTTCTCAAGCTCACTTTTTTCAGACATCAGCCCTTCTTGCTTTCCTTTTATTAATTCAGTTAGATAAGATAAATCCTCCGATTCCGTCAACATCTCTTTAATTTCTTCCAAAGAAAACTCAAATCGTTTTAAAAATTGAATAATATCAACACTAGCAGATTGATTTAAATGATAATATCGATAGTTGGTCTCAGGGTCAACATAGATTGGAGCGATTAACCCAACTTTTTCATAATAGCGTAAGGTTTGTACGGAGATACTATTTAACTCAGCAAACTCACCAATTTTCATTTTAGAAAACATTTTCAAAACCCTCCTTGACTCTATAGTTACTATAGAGATTATACTATGATTGTGAAATAAAAACCAATTAGGAGGAAGCTAGTATGATGCAACAAAAAATTAAAGTCATTCAATACGGATGCGGAAAAATGTCACAGGTTATCATCAAGAATTTGATTGAACACGGTGCAGAAATTGTTGGAGCGATTGATAGTAATCCAGCGATAGTCGGCCAAGATATCGGTGATTTTGCCGAGTTAGGCTACAAGACTGGTGTAACAATCTCTGCAAATGCTGAGGAGGTCTTCAATTCAACTGATGCGGATGTTGCTTTAGTTACCATTTTCAGTTATATGCCTGAAACCTACGAATTCTTTGAAACATGTTTAAAAAATGGGGTCAATGTTCTAACAACTTGTGAAGAAGCAATCTATCCATGGAATACCTCTCCATCAGAAACAAATCGTCTCGACCGTTTAGCAAAAGATCACAACGTCACTATTATGGGAACTGGTATGCAAGACATCTACTGGATTAACATGCCTTGCTTGATGTTAGCGGGAACTAACAAACTTACAAAAATCAAAGGAGCAGTTAGTTATAATGTGGAAGATTATGGACTAGCTTTAGCAGAAGCCCATGGAGCTGGATATGATTTAACTAAATTTGATAAAGAGATTGCCCAAGCTGAAAGTTTCCCTTCTTATATGTGGAATGCGGCTGAAGGGATTTGCTCTAAAATGAATTGGACGATTAAATCAATTTCTCAAAAGAGTGTTCCTTTCATTCTTGAAGAAGACGTTTATTCAGAGACTCTCGGCCGCACTATCCCTGCTGGCGATGCCATTGGAATGTCGGCTGTCACAACAATTGAAACTCAACAAGGTATCGAACTCGAAGTAGAATGTATTGGAAAAGTTTACCGAGAATCCGACGGAGACATGTGTGAATGGGAAATTACTGGCGAACCAAATATGCGTTTTTCACTTGAAAAACCCGATACTGTTGCTCATACGTGTGCGACAATTGTTAACCGGATTCCTTCTATTATTCAAGCACCTGCTGGCTTTATTACCGCGGAAAAAATCGCTGATCTAGAATATCTAACTTACCCAATGCACACATATTTAAACTAGATAAAAAATAAAACTCGGAGTTCATCTGTCCTATTTCTGAAGAGCTCCGAGTTTTTTCAAAAAATAGCACTCCTCATCATTAGTTGATAAGAAGAGCTAAACGATTAATACTTTCTAAATCGTTGGTACCTTTTTTCCAGCAAGGCATCTAAAGGTAAGGCCTGAAGTTCTCTAATTTTCTCAGCCAATGATTTCTCAAGCTGACGATTAATCACTGTTTGATCAAGTAACTCCCCATTCTTTACCTCTGGAATAATTCGTTCGCAAATAGCTAATTCATGCAAATCATAGGCTGTTATTTTCATAATTTCTGCCGCTTCAGCCACTCGACTACTATCTTTCCATAAAATCGAGGCAAAGCCTTCTGGTGATAAAATAGAATAAATGCTGTGTTCTAACATCCAAACCTCGTCAGCAACCCCTAGTGCAATCGCACCACCACTACCACCTTCACCAGTAAACACCGAAATAATCGGAACCTTGAGATCGCTCATTTCCATCAAATTACGAGCAATTGCCTCACCCTCACCACGTTCTTCTGCCTCTGGTCCGCAAAATGCTCCTGGCGTATTAACAAACGTTATCACTGGGCGATTAAACTTCTCGGCTTGCTTCATCAATCTCAAGGCCTTACGGTAGCCCTCTGGGTTAGGTGAACCAAAATTTCGTTTGATATTTTCTTGTAAATCACGACCTTTTTGAATACCAATAACCGTCACTGGCATACCAGCAAGATATGCTATCCCACCAACAACTGCTTGGTCATCTCCAAAATAGCGATCACCATGGAATTCAAGAAAATGGTCAAACACTGTTTCCATATATTCTAAAGGGGTATAACGCTTCGGATTTCGCGCAAGAGCTAAAATTTCGTTAGCTGTTCGCCGCTGATTCCCATTTACTTCAGACATTCGCTACACCACCTTTACCAGATTGCTGATGTACCTCTAGCAGAAACGACAGTGTTGACGCTAACTCATCACGAGGCACAATTTTATCGATAAAACCATGGGCTAATAAAAACTCCGCCTTTTGAAAGTCATCAGGTAACTTCTGCTTAATCGTTTGTTCGATAACTCGACGACCTGCGAACCCTATCTGTACTTGAGGCTCAGCCAAAATAATGTCACCTTCCATCGCAAAACTAGCAGTCACACCACCAGTTGTCGGATCAGTCAAAACGGCAATATACAACAACCCTGCATTACTATGTCGCTTAACCGCAGCAGAAATTTTTGCCATCTGCATCAAGGACATAATGCCTTCCTGCATCCTAGCTCCACCAGAAGCTGTAAACATAATGACCGGCAGCTGACGTTCTGTTGCTCGCTCAAACGCTCTTGTCACTTTTTCTCCCACAACAGTCCCCATACTTCCCATGATAAATTGGCTATCCATAATCCCAATAACCACCTCATGGTTAGCAATTTTAGCTAGTCCCGTTTTAACCGCTTCATGTAACGCTGTTTTCTGCTGCATCGTCTGAACTTTTTCCAGATAATTCGGAAAATTAATTGGATCAGCTGTTTCAACATCCGTGTCCCATTCAACAAATGTGTTGGCATCAACTATCGCCTCAATTCGCTCCTTCGAGCCAATTCGAAACCCATAGCCACAGTTAGTACACACTTTATTTACACCTAAATTTTTAGCATAAATGGATTTTTTACAGCTTGGGCATTTCTGCCACATGTCATCGGGAACAACGGGCTTTTTAATGTCCGCCTCTTTAACCGTTTCGCGATTAGGATTGATGCGAATATACTTTTTCTTTTTAAATAAGCCCATACGAACCTCCTTATTGAAAAGCTATCTGAGCGATCAAACTCAGATACCTTCATCTTTTCATGCCTCAATTACTTTTGAACTGTAGGAAGCCACTCCGGTAGAAAAGTTTCTTGTAAGAAACTAGTATCATACTCACCATTTACCACATTTGGATGCGAAATCAAATCAAATTGAAAATCTTGATTTGTGACCACACCATCTGTCACTAGCTCCGTCAACGCACGTTGCATTTTAACTAATGCTTCCATCCGATTTTCGCCATGAACAATGATTTTAGCAATCATTGAATCATAGTATGGAGGAATTGTATAGCCGTTGTACATCGCACTATCCACACGCAATCCCATACCGCCACCTGGTAATAATAAATTGGTAATTTTCCCTGGTGAAGGCGCAAAATTAAACGCGGGATTTTCTGCATTAATACGGCATTCAATGGCATGTCCCGTCATGTTAACATCCGTTTGTTCTATTTCAAGTGGTTGTCCCGCAGCAATTTTTAATTGCGCCTTAACAATGTCGATACCTGTGACCATTTCAGTTACAGGATGCTCAACTTGAATTCGGGTATTCATTTCCATGAAGTAAAAGTCACCGCTCAAGTCCATTAAAAATTCAATCGTTCCAGCATTTTCATAATTAACAGCCTTCGCCGCCTTAATACCTGCTTCTCCAATTGCACGACGTTTGTCGTCAGACAGTGCCACAGATGGGGACTCTTCCATCACTTTTTGATTATTTCGTTGCAATGAACAGTCACGTTCTCCTAAATGTATCACATGACCAAAACTATCACCAAGAATTTGCACCTCAATATGACGAGCGGGATAAACAATCTTTTCAATATACATTTGCCCATCGCCAAAAGCTGCTAATGCTTCTTGTTGAGCTGCTTTAAACTGACTTGGTAAGTCTTTCGCCTCCATAATCTTGCGAATCCCCTTACCGCCGCCTCCAGCCGACGCCTTCAACATAACTGGAAATCCTATTTTCTCTGCGATAACAACTGCTTCATCAACCGTACTAACCTCGCCATCACTACCAGGAATAACAGGAACGCCTGCCTCAATCATCAATGCTCGGGCATTAACCTTATTGCCCATCTCATCAATCGTTTGAGCGGCAGGTCCAATAAACTTAATCTGACACTCCTGACACATCGTAGCAAAGGTACTATTTTCCGCTAAAAACCCAAAACCAGGGTGAATTGCTTCTGCCCCAGTAACAATAGCAGCACTCAAAATTTGTTGCATATTTAAATAAGAATCAGTCGCTTTAGCTGGTCCAATACAAATAGCTTCATCGGCAAGCTCAGCATGCAACGCATTGCGATCCGCTTCCGAATAAACTGCCACAGTAAGAATTCCCAATTCACGACAGGCACGAATAATTCGTACCGCAATTTCACCACGATTAGCGATTAATACTTTAGTAAACATAGGCTACGCTCCGATGATAAATGTCATCAAAGCCTCACAGACTTTTTTATCTTCCACATACGCAGCAGCCTTACCTACACCAATATTACCTTTTTGTTTGATAATATCCATTTCCATTCGCAATACATCGCCAGGCACTACTTTTTGACGGAATTTCACTTTGTCAATTCCACCTAAATAACCTGTTTTACCTTCAAATTCAGGGCTCTTCAATAATGGAATAGATCCGGTTTGCGCAAGAGCCTCTAAAATTAGAACCCCCGGCATAACTGGCTCGCCTGGAAAATGTCCTGGGAAAAAGTGCTCATTATACGTCACATTTTTAATAGCCACCACTCGCTTACCAGGCTCTAATTCAATCACCTTGTCAACCATCATAATAGGGTAACGATTCGGGATAATTTCCATAATTTCTTGTACATTCAACTGCATTAATAATTCCTCCTAGTAGTAACACTTTTTTGACTCGCTAACTCATGTAATAGTTAACTAAAATATACGTGTTAGACAATTCTAAATAATGCTTGTCCATATTCAACAACATCTTCATTTTGAATGAGTACTTCTGTTATTCTTCCTGCAACATCACTGTTAATTTCGTTCATAATCTTCATCGCTTCAACAATACACAATGTATCACCGATTGCTACCGTATCGCCAACTTGTTTAAAAGCAGGCTCTCCAGGGCCACCACTTAAATAAGCCACACCCACTAAAGGTGAATTAACGGTCCGACCTACTTCAACGGCAACTGGCGTCGCTTCGCTGGCGTCAGAAGGTATCAACGTACCTTCTGCCACCGCTTCAATAGCAACAGGCATTGGCGCAGAAATAGGAGCTGGTTGAAGATTTTTTGTACTGTGTTCATTTTTGCTTAAATACAGCTTAAAATCTCCTGTCGCCAAGTCAAACTCACGAATTGAGCTATCATCAAATTGAGCGAGTAATTCTTTTAAATCAGCAAACTCCATCGACTATTGCCCCTCCCATTTTTTGAAAGCACAAACTGCATTATGTCCACCAAAACCAAGTGAATTACTTAAAGCATAGGTTACTTTATGCTCACGTCCAACTTGTGGCACATAATCCAGATCACATCCTTCATCTGGTGCTTCTAAGCCTACTGTTGGCGGAACAAAATCATCTCTCAGTGCCCCTAGACAAACCATAGCTTCAATAGCGCCTGCTGCACCCAATAAATGGCCAGTCATACTCTTTGAACTTGAAATTGGCACATTGTATGCCTCTTCGCCTAAAGCGTATTTAATGGCAGTAGTTTCTGCGCCATCATTTGGCGGTGTACTTGTTCCATGAGCGTTGATGTAATCAACATCCGCCGGCGTGATTCCCGCCTCTTCCATAGCCAACTGCATACAAATACCAGCACCTGAGCCATCTGGATTCGGACTTGTAATATGATAAGAATCACTATTAGAGCCATACCCTACAACTTCACCATAAATTTTAGCTCCACGGGCTAACGCATGTTCCAATTCTTCAAGCATTAGAACACCGCCACCTTCTCCCATAACAAAACCGCTACGATCTTTATCGAATGGAATAGAGGCCTTTTTAGGATCTGTCGCTGGTGATAAAGCTGTTAGCGCGGCGAAACCAGCAATACCGATTTCACAAACAGTTGCCTCAGCTCCTCCTGCAAGAATAACATCTGAGTAGCCATGCTTGATGTTTCGGAAAGCTTCTCCAATCGCATTCGTTCCTGAAGCACAGGCCGTAACGATTGACGTACAAATGCCTTTGGCCCCTACTTTAATCGAAATGTTGCCAGCCGCCATGTTACCAATTGCCATTGGAACAAAGAAAGGTGCCACACGTTTTGGCCCTTTGTCATGCATTTTAATGACTTGATCTTGAATGGTATTCATCCCACCAATCCCCGAGCTGACAATAACACCAAAACGATTTTGATTGATGGCTTCGATATTCAATTGACTATCTTCCATCGCTTGAACTGCTGCCGCAACACCATACACAGAATATAAATCCATCCGTTTTGTTGCTTTTTTATCCATGTAAAGAGTTGGATCAAAGTCTTTTACTTCCGCCGCAACAGTAATCCCCGTTTCACTTGCATCAAAGCGTGTAATGGGAGCAATTCCACTATTTCCAGCCTTAATATTTTGCCAAAAGTCTTCTGCTGTATTTCCAACAGGCGTCACAGCGCCTAAGCCAGTAATAACGACTCGTTTCATTCTATTTTCCTCCGTTCAGATTATCTTTTTATAAAAAGTTTAACCATTCATGACCATACCGCCGTCAACATTCAGTACTTGACCAGTAATATAACGATTCGTTGCTAAGAAAATCGCAGCCTCAGCTACGTCAGCAACTGATCCAAATCGTTTCAATGGAATTTGTCCCTTAGCAGCCTCTTTAACTTTGTCACTAAGAACATCTGTCATCTCTGTATCAATATAACCTGGTGCGATCGCATTACACGTAATACCACGAGACGCGAGTTCTCGTGCCACAGATTTTGTTAAACCTATCACGCCAGCTTTACTCGCCGCATAATTCGCTTGCCCTGCATTACCGGTCAATCCAACTACACTTGATAAATTGATAATCGTGCCGCTTTTTTGTTTCAGCATAATACTAGAAACTGTTTGAATGGTATTAAATGTTCCAGTTAGATTAACATTAAGTACCTCATTAAAATCCTCTTGGCTCATTCGCATCAACAATTTATCATTTGTAATTCCAGCATTGTTAACTAATACATCGACACTGCCAAATGTCTCTTTGGCCTCAGTAATAAGTTTTTTAGCATCCTCATAATGCTGCACATCTGCTGCTACAAAATGGACCTTAACACCCAAAGCTTGAATTTCCGCAATTAACTCCTGGTCAGCTTCCTTACGGCCATTCAGTACGATATTAGCTCCAGCCTGAGCAAAACGTAAAGCAACTTCACGCCCAATCCCACGAGAACTACCGGTGACAACTACTGTTTTATCCTTAAGCAAAATATAACCTCCTATTTTTTAATCAATTAGATTCAAATTATTGGTGCTCCTAAAACAACCAAGCCCAGTGTTAGCCTTCTTTTAAAATCTGTTTAACCTTTTCAAGGGTTTTTAGATTCTCAACATTCTGAACAGTAACCGATTTATCTATTTTTTTAATGAAACCCGTCAACGCTTTTCCCGGACCTACTTCAATAAACGTGTCAACGCCATCAGCAATCAACGTTTCGACGCAATCTTGCCAATAGACCGGTGACATTACTTGCTTAACTAATGTCGGGACGATCTCTTCTTTAGATGGGATAAGATGACCTGTCACATTTGTAACGACAGGGATCTTCATCTCATTGACCGTTATTTGTCCAAGTGCTTCGGCAAGTTTGATTGATGCCGGCTCTAATAAAGTCGTATGGAATGGCCCACTAACATTTAATCGAATCACACGTCTCGCACCCATTTCCGTCAGGATTTCTTCCGCATACTCAACCGCCGCGACTTCACCTGCAATCGCAATTTGAGTTGGCATATTATAATTAGCTGCAATTACTATCCCTTTACTGCTAGCTTTTTGACAGGCTTCTTCAACCTCTTGTCGGCTAAGTCCCATTACCGCTGACATTGCTCCAACACCCTGAGGAACTGCTTCTGTCATAAATTTTCCACGTTGTTTTACTAAAGCAACTGCCTCTTTAAAACTTAAAGCACCACTCTCAACTAACGCACTATACTCACCTAAGCTAAGCCCAGCAACCATTGCCGGAGTCACCCCAACCTCTTCCTTCAGCACTGCCGAAATAGCCATGCTCATGGTCAAGATAGCTGGTTGTGTATACTCGGTTTCATTCAATTCCGTTTCTTCATTAAAACACAGTGCTGCCATATCAAATCCAAGTACATCACTAGCCTCTTGAAATACTTGGCGATAGGCAGGATACGTCTCATACAATTCTTGCCCCATCCCCACATACTGAGACCCTTGGCCACTATAGACAAACGCTACTTTCATTGGTTGCTCTCCCCAGTCCAACGTTGTTGGTTTTTATTAATCACATCTTGACACTCATTAATAATTTCAAGAATAATGTCTTGGCAGCTCTGATCCTTTTTCTGGACCAAACCGGCAATTTGACCGGACATCATGGAACTATTTTTGACATCACCATCAACAACTGCTCGCTTCAGAGCACCACGTCCCATTTCTTCCAATCGTTCCCAATTTGGCGTTTCTTGTCCCGCTTCATACCGCTCGACTTTCTCATATTCTCGAGTTAGCTTATTGCGCAAACCACGAACTGGGTGACCTGTTGTTAAACCAGTAATTGTCGTATCAATGTCTTTAGCCTTCAAAACTGCTCCTTTATAATTCTCATGAATCGTTGACTCTTTGGAAACTAAAAAGCGTGTACCGAGCTGAACTGCTTCGACACCTAACATTAAGGCAGCTGCCATACCACGTCCGTCACCAATTCCACCAGCAGCAATCACCGGTATAGACACAGCATCAACGACTTGGGGCACAAGAGCCATTGTAGTCAGTTTTCCAATATGACCGCCACCCTCCATGCCTTCAACCACAATCGCATCAGCGCCTTCTTTTTCCATTCGGCGAGCCAATGCAACAGAAGCGACAACTGGTATCACAATAATTCCTGCTTCTTTAAATTTTTTCATGTATTTTCCTGGTGATCCCGCACCAGTCGTAATCACTTTAACGCCTTCTTCGCAAACCAAGTCAACAATGTCATCCACATGCGGAGACATCAACATAATATTAACACCAAAGGGACGATCAGTTTTACTTTTGGCACGTTCTATTTGCTCCTTCACCACTTCTTTAGGTGCATGTCCCGAAGCAATAATGCCTAATCCACCAGCGTTTGATACAGCACTTGCTAAATTAGCCTCTGCAACCCACGCCATAGCTCCTTGAAAAATTGGATAATCGATGCCTAGCATCTCACATATTTTCGATTGGTTCATTAGTCTCTCCTAATTGGAAAAGCTTTAAAGGTTCTTCGTTAAAGCTAAACACAGAATGTAAAACAAAATTTTATCTCATATCTAGAAAAAAGTAGCCGTCAAAGCACAGGCTTTTTGAGCTACTTTTTTAATGTTATCTTCATTAAACCAGCGAAAGAATTCTATTAAGATTCTTTCTATTTCATGCCTTAATTACATGATCGTTGATTCGTTTTATTTTTCAGCTAACTGCTTTTCAACAAAATCAACTAAGTCCTTAACTGTGTTAAGACCTTCATCCGTTTCAATTTTGACATCAAACTCATCTTCGATATCATTAATGATTTGGAATAAGTCCAAGCTGTCTGCTTCTAATTCTTCACGGAAGTTAGTTGTTAACTGTACCTCTTCTTCTTCTTTACCTAATTGATCTACGATAATTTCTTGAATTTTCTCAAATGCTGCCATTGTTATATTCCTCCAATAAGTTACTATATTTTTTTATTTTTATTATCAACGGTTCATCTTACAGCGATAACAGGATACTTCCCCATGTTAAGCCACCGCCAAAACCGGTTAATACTACTTTTTTTCGACTACCTAATTCGATCGTACCGTTCTCAATTGAATCATGTAATAACAGAGCAACGGAAGCTGCCGAGGTATTACCATAATACTGGATATTACTTAAAAACTTCTCACGAGGGATTTTTGTCCGCTTCGCAATTGCATCAATAATTTTTATATTCGCTTGATGAGGCAAAACAAAATCAATATCTGTCAACTCCAGCTCATGACGAACGAGTGTGTCAGTAATATTTTTGGACACATTGCGCAAGGAAAAATCAAAAATTTTTCGGCCATCCATTGTTAGAAATCGTTGAATCTCATCCTCTTTAGTAAAGAATTGACTATCATTAGCCATTTCACCACCAACCAAAGACATTCCTCGATCACCATCAGCTTGTAAGTATTCCCCTAAATACTGAGGCTCATCACTCGCTTCCAGTAACACACCAGCAGCACCATCACCAAAGAGAACAGCAGTCCGTCGGTCACTCCAATCAAGCATTTTCGACATGACCTCGCCACCAATAACCAATCCTTTTTGATAAGTTCCGCTACTAATAAATTTTTCAGCTGTAGCAAGAGCATAAACAAAACCAGAGCAAGCTGCACTAACGTCAAAACAAAGTGCGTTAACTGCACCAATTTTCGCTTGAACTAAGCATGCTGTTGAAGGCGTTGAATAGTCAGGTGTCATCGTTGCCACAATAATAAAATCAATATCTGTCGCAGAATAATTGCTCTTTTCTAATAACTCACTCGCCACATTGCCGCATAAATCTGATGTATTCTCAGTTGTTGCAACATAACGTTGTTTAATGCCTGTTCGTGAATAAATCCACTCATCGCTAGTATCCATAAACTCCGCTAACTCATCATTCGTGACGATTTTTGTCGGTAGATACTTTGCTGTCTGCGTAATCCGAGCGTTATGTTTCATTTAGACCCTCGCTTCTTTATTCAACAATTAGTACTGTTGTTTTAAAAATCCATGTAAATTTTTCAAACCTTTAATCAATGCTTTCTTCTCATCTTCATTCATATCACCTAGAGCTGCCTCCACCATCTTTTTATGGAAAAGTTGATGAATCCGGTAAAATAATCGACCACGATTAGTCAGTTTCAAGCGAACAACCCGTCTATCTGTGTCACTGCGAACACGCTCAACATACCCTTTTTTCTCGAGATTGTTAATCGCTACCGTCAATGTCCCGACCGTTACTGACAACGATTTCGCCACTGCACTAGAAGTTCGTTCTTTGTGTAAGCCAATTGCTTCTATCGTGTGCATTTCTTTAATCGAAATATCATCGAATTGACTTTTTCTAAGTTCGGACTCTTCAATCGTCAAAATATCATTAAAGACTGTTACAAGATAAGCATTAACTTTTTCTAAATTGGAATCCATGGATATCTCCTCAATTGAATTAGTTTGATTATCAAATCATTTGATGTTCAAAGTATATTATTTATTTTGAGAAATTGCAACTTTTTTTTATGAAAAAAGTATGAACTTTCTTAGACTAACTTTTCCCTACTATATAATATTGTTATTTTATTTAATCTATTTCATAAAAAACAATGATTATTTAATCTTCCTTTGAACGTTTTTTAATGTTTTTGGATGTTTTTAGTTGTTTTGTAATCTGATTGATGGTATTATCAGTGTGAGGAGTGGATGAGAATGCTTACAGAAGAACGTAAAAAACTAATTATGGACTTATTAACCAGCCAAGAAATCGTAAAATCACAAGAAATTATGAAGCTGTCAGATTCATCTGAATCGACAATCAGGCGTGATTTACAGGAAATGGAAGCGGAAGGATTACTTAAACGAATCCATGGTGGAGCCAAGCGAATTGTCAAATTAGATTATGAGCCTGATATGCTAGAAAAATCATCAAAAAACGTTCATGAAAAACAACTCATTGCTGAATATGCCACTTCATTCATTCGCAATGGTGATTTCATTTATTTAGATGCTGGCACTTCTACTTATGAAATGATTCCTTACTTAGAACACAAAGCGATCAACGTGATTACTAATTCAGTTTATCACGCGACCGCTCTAACAGATTTAAAAATTCCCACAATGATTATTGGAGGCAATATAAAATTAACCACTAAAGCAGTTGTTAGCGCCTTCAGCCTACAACAATTAGAACTATTTCGCTTTGACAAAGCATTTATGGGAATCAATGGAATTCACCCTAAACACGGCTTAACTACCCCAGATTCAGAGGAAGCAACAATGAAGGCTGTCGCACTCGGTCAAGCAGAACAAGTCTATATTCTTGCAGATCAATCAAAGTTTAACAAAGTCTCTTTTTCAAAAGTTGCCTCACTCGCTGATGCAACACTTGTAACAAATCAATTACCAGCAGCGCTCAAAGAACAATTTGAATCACTTACTACTATTAAGGAGGTCATCAAATGATTTATACTGTCACACTCAACCCTTCGATTGATTATATCGTTCAACTAGACTCACTTGAACTTGGTCATCTCAATCGGATTACCAACGATTACAAATTCCCGGGCGGTAAAGGGATCAATGTTTCACGAATTTTACAACGACTTGGACAGCGAACGATTGCTCTTGGTTTCTTAGGAGGCTTTACAGGTGATTTTATCCGTACTTGTTTAGAGCACGAAGGGATTTTAACAGACTTTACTAATGTTGCTGACGATACCCGCATTAACATTAAATTAAAGGCGCAGGAAGAAACTGAAGTTAATGGACAAGGCCCTTCCTTAACAGAATCCGAAATCACTCATTTAAAAGAACGCTTAGCAACAGTTAATTCTCACGATATCGTGATTTTATCAGGAAGTATTCCTCCCTCTTTACCAACTGATTTTTATAACCAACTGATTGAACTTATTACGGCTAAAGGCGCCCGTTTTGTTATTGACACAACTGGTTCCAGTCTAATCGAGACTTTGAAATCAGCTCCGCTCCTTGTTAAGCCAAATCATCATGAATTAGCTGAGCTATTTAAAGTTCGCTTTACTTCTATAGAAGATATTTTTCCATATGGTCAGTTACTTTTGGAAAAAGGTGCCCAACACGCCATCGTATCGTTGGGTGGAGACGGCGCTTTATTATTTACAGGTGAGTCTATCTATCAAGCCGCTCCTCTAAAAGGAACCTTGATTAACTCTGTCGGAGCTGGCGATTCAATGATTGCTGGTTTTGTTAGTCAGCTCACGTCGAAGACCCCTGATTTAGAACAAGCCTTTCGTTATGGTGTGGCTTGTGGCAGTGCGACTGCCTTTTCCACCGATCTAGCCACAGCAACTGATATTAATGCCCTACTAAACCAAATTACCATCACCAAACTCACATAGAAAGAAGGATAATCATGAATATTAACGACTTACTAATCAAAAAAGTCATGATCTTAGATTTAAAAGCGACTGATAAAACTTCGGCAATTACAGAAATGGTTGATAAATTATTTACGGAAGGACGTATTTCCGATAAAGACGTGTTTCAAGCGGGTATTCTTGCTCGTGAAGCACAGACAACTACTGGGTTAGGTGATGGTATCGCAATGCCTCATGCTAAAAACAGTGCGGTCAAGGAAGCAACAGTACTTTTCGCCAAAAGTAAAGCAGGGCTAGATTACGAGTCATTAGACGGTCAGCCAACGTATCTCTTCTTTATGATAGCCGCACCAGAAGGCGCAAATGACACTCATTTACAAGCGCTAGCAGCGCTGTCGCGCTTACTAATCAACTCAGAATTTGTAGCCAAATTGAAAGAAGCAAACACAGCAGATGAGGTTCAACAATTAGTTACAGCAGCTGAACAAGAACGTGAGGCTGCAGAGGTTGCGGAAGAAAAACAAGCAGCAGCCCCAGCTTCAGCTGAGCAACCTTTGATTGTCGCAGTAACAGCTTGTCCTACAGGAATTGCTCATACGTATATGGCGGAAGATGCTTTGAAGGCTAAAGCAGCAGAGATGGGCGTCAGAATCCGCGTTGAAACTAACGGCTCAGATGGCGTTAAGCATCGACTTACAGCTAATGAAATTGCCGAAGCTAAAGGCGTAATCGTCGCAGCAGACAAAAATGTTGAAATGGCTCGCTTTAATGGTAAACCTCTTGTAAACAGACCTGTTAGTGATGGCATCAAAAAGACAGAAGAACTTATTACTCTTGTTTTGACTGATCAAGCCCCGACATTCCACACCGATAAGGCGGATCAGACCGAAGAGGAATCTAACAATGGTTCTATTGGCTCACAAATTTATAAACACTTGATGAACGGTGTCAGTAACATGTTGCCTTTTGTGATTGGTGGCGGAATTGTCATTGCTCTAGCCTTTATGATCGACCAAGCAATGGGTGTTCCTCAAGATAGTTTAAGCAAGTTAGGAAGCTACAACCAAATCCCAGCCTACTTAAACTCAATTGGTGGAGCAGCATTTGGTTTTATGTTACCAATTCTAGCCGGATATATTGCCTCAAGTATCGCTGATCGCCCTGGCTTAGTTGCAGGGTTTGTAGCAGGAGCCCTTGCTGCCTCTGGCGGTGCTGGCTTCTTCGGCGCTCTACTTGGCGGTTTCTTAGCAGGATATGTTATGATTTTCTTGAAAAAGTTATTAGCTAATTTACCAAAATCATTAGCTGGAATTCGCACGATTCTCTTTTATCCCTTCCTCGGAGTGTTAATTACCGGTATATTAATGCTAATTGTCAATATTCCGATGCAAGCCATTAATACTGGACTAAACAACTTTTTAAACAACTTATCAGGAGTCAATGCCGCTCTACTTGGCGCCTTGCTTGGCGGCATGATGGCAGTTGATTTAGGTGGTCCGATTAACAAAGCTGCGTATGTTTTTGGAACAGGAACCTTAGCTGCAACTGTAGCGACAGGTGGTTCGACAGTTATGGCAGCCGTTATGGCCGGCGGGATGGTACCTCCTTTAGCTATTTTTATTGCTACCCTATTATTTAAAAATAAATTCTCTAAAAAAGACCAAGAAGCAGGGTTAACTAACTTAGTTATGGGAGCTTCATTCATTACAGAAGGCGCTATTCCTTTTGCCGCAGCTGATCCTTTTAGAACTCTGCCTGGCTTCATCGTCGGCTCAGCCTTAACAGGGGGTCTAGTTAGCAGTCTTGCTATTAAAGTAATGGCTCCCCATGGCGGAATATTTGTTATCTTACTTGTCAATAAACCACTTCTTTACATTACTTTCATCCTTCTAGGTTCCTTCGTCAGTGCCTTTATTTTAGGTGCTATGCGTAAACCCGTTACTCAATAAAATCATCTCCCCCAACAGTCTGATAGATTGTTGGGGTTTTTAGTTAGATAAAACAATTTAAATAAACAATATTTTTAATTGACTATATTGTGTGACGTACAGTATAATAAAACCAGAGGTGATTCCATGACAGAAAAAGAATTAAATCAAAGCTATATCACAGAAATGAGACGAGGTAGTTTAGTTCTAGCTGTTCTAGGTTGCCTAACCAAGCCTTTCTACGGCTATGCTCTACTCCAAGAATTGCAAGAAAAAAGTTTGCCTATTGAAGCTAATACGCTATATCCCCTTTTACGGCGTCTTGAGAAACAAGGCTTATTAACAAGCGACTGGGATACAAGTGAAAGTCGTCCACGTAAGTACTATCTTATTAATGAAACTGGCAAACAAATAACAAAAGAATTACGTAAAGAGTGGCAAGAAATGCAACGAACTATTGACATTATTTTTAAGGAGGAATGACTATGAATGATTGGATAAATCGTTATGTACAGGCGGTTATTAGCCGTTTACCTGAAAAAGATCGCTCAGAGGTCAAACAGGAGCTTACAGGTAACATCTATGATATGCTTTCTAAAAATCCCACTGATGAAGAAATTGAAGTTGTATTAACTGAGATGGGATCTCCAGCGGTCTTAGCGGAAGAATACCGACAAGAGCCTCATTTCTTAATTTCTCCACAGATTTATGATGATTATATTCGAGTAATAAAATACTTAGTCCCGATAGTTGGGGGAATTATGACCGTTATTGGGGCAATACTTGGTGGGATTGACGGCTCTCAACAATTGGGAAACCCATTAGTTAATATTAGCCAAGGAATTTTTCAAAAAGGTATCCCCATGGGAATCAATGCTGTCATCCAAGCACTTTTTTGGACGACTATTGGTTTTGTTATTGCTGAAAAAACTGGAACCTATTCCAACTCAAACAATCAAAAGGAATGGCGACTTGCTGATCTCCCTGAAATCACAACTGAAAAAGTCATCTCACTATCAGATAGTATTGTTGAAATTATCGTCACACTCTTCTTTTCCTTACTTATTATCTTAGAAGTATTTGGACATATTTCCTTGGCTTTCATTCGCTCAAATAACGTGATAAGCCCTTTCTCATTAATTAATCCAGCCCTTAGTTGGAAACTCCTAGCAATCGTTATTATCACGGCCGGCTTAACCTTGATCTCCAACTCAATAAAAATCAAGGATCGTCGTTGGACTAAACGAGTAGCTTCATGTACCATTTTCACAAGCCTTGTTTCAGCTGTTTTGTGGATTTATTTGCTTTTACAACCGAATCTACTCAGCGAAAAATTGAGCCTCTTTCTCCAAACACAATCGTGGGGCAACAATACTTTTTTTCACAACCTGTTACAAGACAAAATCAATCCTTTTCTAATAATTATCTGCATAATTATTATGGTTGCAACACTAGCCGAATGCGGTAACGCTTTTTACCAGTTTCAAAAGAGCAAACGTCCGAATCCGTAAATACTAAAAAAGGCTGACCCAGACACTTTCGTGACGGGTCAACCTTTTTAATATTAATGTACCAGTAAAGATAACGCGTCTCGGTCCCACAAAACAACTTCTGTCTCCTCGGCGAAGGCTTTTGCCTCCTCTGTGAAATAAGCGTTAGTCACTACAACGAGTGTCACCGTCTCATAATCTCGACTTCCAGAAATCATGTCATGAATCACCGTAACATCTACTAAACCAGTACTTTTTTGACAATGAAAAACGTAGTCACTCCCAGCTTTCACTCCTAAAATATCAGTTCCATGATTGCTATTATTAAGTCTCAAACGAACGTGATCATATCCCAAATTTGGCAAAGTTTTAGCTAATTGATTATCAAACTCAAGACCCTTTAATTGATCCCACTGCGCCATCTCGGCCCCTACTTGTGATTCCGAAACGATGACCGTTTCCTGAAAGGTTTCAGACGCCGAAATCGGTGTCTCACTGATAAACTCATCATCTGCTACAAATGAGTTTTTTTCCGGTTCCGGCTGCTCAAATGCCTCTTCTTTGATAATTAACCCTTTTAGCTGCTTCTTTTGTCGTTTAGGTAAAAAAGCATATGCGATTAGCAAACACACTACTGTCGCTAAGACGATCACCCCTAAGGATTCTCCTTGTTCAATAAATGGCATGACTACGCCTGTTATTACAAATAATACTGCCATCATTAGCCGTAACAAATTCAAACTATTGCGTAAAATTTCAAGCACTTCTACTCCCCCAGTCATCACTTTTTATCTGCTGTACTGGTTTAAATTGTAGCTTAGAACAGGCTAGAAGTCTAGAAACCTTCCTGTTTATTTAGTTTCCCATGACTTTAAGCAATAGAGCCTTTTGTGCATGCAAACGATTTTCGGCCTCTTGGTAGATCACAGAATGCTCACCATCAATAATAGCTGCAGTCACCTCTTCACCTCTATGCGCTGGCAAGCAATGTAAAAATTTGTAATCAGGCTTGGCTTGAGCAACAAGTGACTCGTTCACTTGATACTTATCACCAAAAGCCGTTAACCGTTTATTATTTTCTTCTTCCCAGCCCATACTAGCCCAGACATCTGTATAAACAAAGTCCGCGTTCTTGACTGCCTCATTAGGGTTAACAATACTTTCAATCTTCGCGCCACTTTCTAGTGCAAGTTTTTGCGCAATTTCCACATATGCCTCTTTTGGTTGATACTCCCTTGGACATGCTACCGACACATCCATCCCGACAATAGCACCACCAATCATTAGGGAATGGGCCATGTTGTTACCGTCACCCACATAAGCTAATTTTACGCCATCAAAGGTTCCGTGATGCTCGTAAATCGTCATTAAATCAGCTAAAACCTGACACGGATGATGGTCATCAGTCAAGCCATTAATAACAGGGATACTTGCATTAGCAGCCAATTCTTCAACTTTACTGTCTGCAAATGTCCTAATCATGATGCCGTCTACATATCCCGACATCACCTTAGCTGTATCCCTAATTGGTTCACCACGTCCAATCTGAGTATCAGATGCATTCATCACGATGGCGTTGCCACCCAATTGAAGTATTCCCGCTTCAAATGATAAACGAGTACGAGTGGACGCTTTTTCAAAAATCATCGCCAATAATTTACCCGATAAGCAGTGACGATAGATATCAGGTTGTTTTTTCATGTCAATTCCTAGTGTTACCAATTCAATAATATCCCCCTTCGTTAATTCTTCTAAGGTTAGGATGCTTTTTCCTACTAATTGATTCGCCATCATTCCACCATCTTTTCTTCAATAATTATCACATTTTTTTAATCAAACATTTTTTCAAAACCGATACTCCGATTTTTAATTGTGGAACGGTCAACGTCAACGGCGGTAATAGCCGAATGACATTTTCCCCTGCCGTTAGGGCTACAACACCAGCTTCCGCCATCGCCGCGACAACCTCACTAGGTTCTACCCTTACTTCAATTCCAATCATAAATCCAATCCCACGGACATCAACTACCGTCTCTAATGGAAGCAACTCCTCCTCTAATAAAGCCATTAAGACATGGCCCTTGCGCCGAACAGCTTCTAAAAAATCTGGCGACTGCATCTCGGCTAACACGGCTGAGGCAGCTACCATAGCAATCAGATTACCACCAAAAGTCGAACCATGAGTTCCCGGGCCAAATGACTTCGCTAACTCTTTCGAAGCAAGCATTGCGCCAACTGGCAAACCATTTCCTAGCCCTTTTGCTAGGGTGACAATATCTGGTGTTATGCCATACTGTTCAAATAAATACAGACTCCCTGTTCGCCCCATCCCAGTTTGAACTTCATCAACAACTAATAAAAGTCCTTGCTCCTGACATAAAAACTGGACCTCATCAATCCATTCCTGACTAGCAGGCAAAACGCCTCCCTCTCCTTGAATTAATTCAAGCATAACCCCGCCAACCTGCGTGTCTATGGCCTTTTTAAAAGCTTCGATGTCATTGTAAGGCAGATAAATAAATCCAGGCACAATTGCACCAAACTCTCCATGGATTTTAGTTTGACCGGTCGCCGACATACTTCCGAAGGTTCTCCCATGAAAGGAATCAATAAAGGTAATAATTTTTTCTTTTCCCGACGCCTTGCGAATTAATTTTAAGGCAGCCTCATTTGCTTCTGTTCCACTGTTACAAAAGAATGCTTGATAATTAGCCGTACCAATCAATTGCTTAGCAACTTGCTCTTGCAAGCTATTCTGATACAAGTTTGGCATATGCCATAACTTTTCTAATTGCTTCGCAACTGCTTCTTTAACTTTAGGGTGATCGTACCCCAGATTAGCAACCCCAATCCCACTAGAAAAATCCAAGTATTCTTGTCCTGCCTGATCTAATAAGTAGCCCCCTCTCCCACTGACAAATTCTCGATCAGATCGCTGATAATTAGGTAGTAAATAACTCATGACACCAACACCTCCGACTGATGAATAACCGTTCCTGACTGACTGATTTGATTGGTAATATGAACTTGTTTCACTCCTGCTAGAATTGCCGAAACGGCGCTATTTAGCTTAGGTAACATGCCACCTTTTATTATTCCCGTCGCCTTCAACTCTGCTACTTCCGCTAATTTGACCGCCCTAAGTAGCCCCTCCTCCGATCTAATTCCTGGAACATCTGTCAACAGGTATAGCTGATCAGCCTGTAGTGATTCAGCAACCGCACAAGCAGTTTGATCGGCATTAACATTCAACCATTGGCTATCAGTAGTAATTCCCAAAGGGGCGATCACCGGAATCTGCTCATGACTTAAAAGCTGAGTTAAAAAAGCCGTATTAACAGAAACAATTTCGCCAACATATCCTAAAGTATCGGCTTCCTGTAGTAAACTAGCTGTCAACAACCGATCATCCATAGCATTCAATCCGACAGCAGCAAAGCCCGCCTGTTGAAAAACGCTTGTAATAGTTGGTTGAACTTGGCCTATCAAAACCATTTTAACAATATCAAGTGTCTCTTTTGTCGTCACTCGCATTCCCTTATGAAAGGTACTTCGAACATTTAAACGTTCAAGCATTGACGTGATATAGTGGCCTCCCCCATGAACAATTACCACTCGTTTACCTACCAGTTGCCACGCTCTTATTTGATCAAAGAATGCCGCTTGCAAGTTATCGGATGCAACGCCACCTAATTTAACTACGATAGTTTCTGTCATTTACCTTCTCCTACTTTCTCTTACTATGTGTGATAACAAGCGTTGATTTCAACATATTTATAAGTCAAATCACATCCCCAAGCAATCCCGTTTGCTTGGCCTTGGTTGATATCAACCACTATTAAGATTGTGTCTTGTGCCAATACATCCTTAACTTTTTGCTGATCAAATAACTGTGGCTCACCATTTTTCAAAACCTGCTCAGTTCCTAAAAAAATATCTACGGTTGCTGAGTCCAATTCAGGTCCAGCGTACCCAGCGGCACAAATGATTCTTCCCCAATTTGGGTCTTCACCAAACATAGCCGATTTTACTAAAGAAGAGCCTACAATTTTTTTAGCAATTAAACGAGCTGATTCTTTCGACTGACCATGCTTCACATGCACTTCAATTAATTTCGTTGCACCTTCACCATCTTTTGCCACCAGCTTTGCTAGTGTCTCTGCTACGAAATGAAAAAGCTCTTTAAAAAGAGTATAAGACTCCGTTCCTGTCAAAATTTCTTCATTATCAGCGCAGCCATTCGCCATGATAAGCACCATATCATTGGTCGAAGTGTCACCATCAACTGTAATCTGATTATAGGTATTATCCACTGTTTCTTTTAGCAATTTGGACAATAACGTGGCATTAATTTTTGCATCCGTTGTTATAAAGGAGAGCATCGTTGCCATGTTAGGGTGAATCATTCCTGAGCCCTTCGCCACACCAGCCATCGTCACGAGTTGCCCACCAATCTCGGCAGAAACCACCACTTCTTTTGTTCCTGTGTCCGTCGTTAAAATAGCTTCATGAAAAGCAGCAGGTGACTGGTTATCTAAACCTAATTGACTAATCCCCGCTTTGATTTCAGTCATCGGCAACTGTTTACCAATAACCCCTGTTGATGCTACAGCCACCTGATTGGTCGCAAGTTTGAGCTTTTCTGCTACAAGAACCTGCATTTCTTGAGCGGCTAATAGACCTTGCTTTCCTGTACACGCATTAGCAATTCCAGAATTAACCACCACTGCCTGTATCTCAGAATTGACTAAAAAAGCTTCCTTTGTAACTAAAATGGGGGCCGCCTTAACTTGATTTAGAGTATATACAGCCGCTGATTGTGCAGGCACTTCAGAGACTATCCAGCCTAAGTCTTTTTTTTCCTTACGAACGCCACAATGTAAACCATCAGCATAAAAGCCCTTAGGACTGGCAATTGTTCCCTCAATAATTTTCATTCTTCATTCTCCTTTTCTACCCAAAGCTTTCTATGGAAAAACGGGACTATGCTGCAAGCCATATTCCTCAGGAAAGCCAAACATAATATTTAAATTTTGAACCGCCTGTCCCGCCGCTCCCTTCACTAAATTATCCAGAGTGGCGATAACCGTCAGTTGTTTCGTCACCGAATTATACGCTACCCCAATATCACAATAATTTGAGCCTTGAACTTGCTTTATATCAGGAAATCGACCTTCTTCTTGTATTCTCACAAACGGTTTATCTTGATAATAATTTTCAAATAATGACACTAATTCTGTTTCTACTATTTCTTTTTTTGCCTTAGCATAAACTGTTAGCAAGATTCCACGAGTAACTGGAATAAGTGATGTTGTAAATTGAATACTAGAAATAGCCTGATTCCATTTTTGAAGCTGTTGCAAAATTTCTGGTGTGTGTTGATGCTGATTTATTTTATAAGCCGTCATATTTCCCATAACAGAGACAGAATGACTACTCCCTGTTGGCTCTTTCCCCGCACCTGAAAGACCTGATTTGCCATCAATAATAATCGACTCCTCCTCGATCATTCCTCCTTTTACGATAGGCGCTAAGGCTAATAAGGCTCCGGTCGCATAACAGCCAGGATTGGCAATAAATACTGACTGAGGTTGTTGGCGATCTTCTGCTAAACCATAATCAGCCTGACAAATACTTGCCATTGAGGCCGACTCTTTGCCATACCATTTTTCATAAATTCCTGGCGTTTTAAGTCTGAAGTCACCTGACAAATCAATTACAGGAAATCCAGCGTCGATAAAAGGCTGAGCCAATCTTGCAGACACACCAGAAGGGGTTGCTAAAAAAACTAAATCGGCCTCCTTCATGATCTGCTCTGGATCAATTGGACGAATTACCAACTCACAACAGTTTTTCAAATGAGGGTAAATATCAGATATCTTATAATTATTCATTGATTGACTATGTAGTGATCGAATGACAACCTCTGGGTGTTGCCTCAATAATCGAATCAGCTCTACCCCACTGTAGCCTGTTACGCCAATAATTGACACGTTCATTCCAGCACCTCCTGAGATGTATTAAAATGAATTATAAAGTTAATCTTTATGCATGTCAAGCTAAAAATATGAATATTTAAAACTTAAAACTCGATTTTGTGTATAATTATAGATTCATCCGCTATTGCGAATGAACGAGTGAACTCACATGTCACTCCACTTAAAAAGAAGTCAGCCATCTATAATTTTCGTAAAAAAAAAGAAATTAGGGTATAATAAAAAAGATAAGATTGGCGTCTCATGAACACACTTGCCGATATTACGAGAAACAGGAAGGAGCTCTCAGATGAAAATTGCTGTAATTGGTGGGGGAATCGTTGGCGCAACCACCAGCTTTTACCTAGCCCAAGCTGGGGATAATGTGACCCTTTTTGATCATAAAGTTGGACAAGCGACAAGTGCTGCAGCTGGGATTATCTCTCCTTGGCTATCTCAACGTCGCAATCAAGAATGGTATCAGCTTGCTCGCCAAGGGGCTAAATTTTATCCTACGCTCATCAAAGACTTAGGCGTCCCTGAAGAGTCGGCTATTTACCAACAAGTTGGCACCCTTCTCTTTAAAAATAATGAGAGCCTTTTAAGAAAGTTATATGAGATTGCCCTCAAACGTCGGGAAGAAGCACCAGAAATTGGAGATATTAGTATTTTAACGCCTGAAGAAATTCAACAAAAATTTCCACTCCTAACGCCTGAAATGAAAGGTCTATTCGTGACAGGTGGCGCTCGCGTCGATGGCCGCCAACTCATTCAACAACTTGTGTCAGCCTTTCAACAGTTAGGTGGAACCTACCATGAAACACTCGTAACCGACCTTCGCCCACTACAAGCAAGTTGGCTCGTCAAAGTGGCTGATTTCACGGATGAATATGATAAAGTTGTTCTAGCTACTGGCGCCTGGCTCCCCAACCTAATTCACCCGCTTGGCTTTACGGTCGATGTTCGCGGGCAAAAAGGCCAACTAGTAGAAGTACAGCTTAATCAAGACACTACCGATTGGCCTGTTGTCATGCCACAAGGGGAAAGTGACATCATTCCATTTAATGATGGTCGTGTTCTGATAGGCGCAACTCATGAAAATGAGCAATTTTACGACCTAACAGTCAATCAACATGTCATTACAGAAATGGTCGACAGTATCAAAGGGCTTGCTCCTGAGTTGACGAAAGCTGTAACAACCGAAATTAGAGTGGGAACTAGGGCTTACACATCAGATTTTTTACCGTTTTTTGGTGAAATAACTGACTTACCCGGACTTTTTGTGGCTAGTGGACTTGGCTCATCTGGTCTAACTACCGGACCTCTTATTGGACGTACCCTCGCCTCTTGGTTACATAATGAAAAAACATCTCTCATGGCAGCTGATTATTCGCCTAAAAATTACATACGGAAAAACTAAAATAAGCTGGGACATAAAATCGCTTTGCTCCGAACACAACGAAGTGAAACATAGTGAGCAGACTTTTGAAGCGCGTTTGTCGCATAACATACGTGAAAACAAAGAGCTTGGGACAAACACTCATGAGGGCTATCGCCCTCACCAAACAGAATGAAAACAAAAGTGATCGACCTACAGACGATTTCCTGTCATAATAAAAGTGACAGGAGTGGCTTTGTAGGTCGATC
>NZ_JCAQHY010000131.1:0-35054 GCF_059621045.1 Vagococcus sp. WN80Y | reverse complement strand
CGGCAATTTCGATTGCTCGGGTTTTGAGAAATTGCCGAGAGAGCAGACTTTTGGAGCGCGTTTGTCACATAATATTCGTAAAATTAGAAGAGGATGAGACAAAAGTCTCATCCTCTTTTTACTATAGTAGTGATTATTTAAGAATGAAATAGTTTAAAAAAAGAAGAGAACACGCTATGGATTGGACTATATAACAGGTTCAAAGGCTTTATCAAGCAAATTTGGAATTAAGTTTTTTATTTTTGGGGTGACATCAGAAACCAAAAGACGATAAACTTTCAAACATATGTCCTAGTCAATAGTGGCTCAAAAAACGAAACTATTTAATAATCAACCAGGGTATAATAAAGTTATTAATTGTAAAGAACCAATTTTTTGGTCCGTTTCTTTGTTGGGGGCATGACTACTTATGTCACAACCCCTATTCTTGTTTTTATACTAGTTACAGTCATAGTAGGTATTGCGATTTGAAGGAAGTCGTACTTAGTGGTACGTGAGTATACGAAACGACCATTTGGGAGAGGATGAGGACCGTTCAGGAAGAAAGAACCAATTTGTCAACCATATATGCTAATTTAACAATAGAAGTAATTATTAACTATTAAATTAGATAAAGGGGATATAGGGATGACGAAAAATGTATTAGTGTTAGAAAATATTGGTAAAAGCTATACAAATCATACCGCTCTAAAGGATATTTCATTAGCGCTTAACGAAGGGGAGATACTCGGTTTTTTAGGCCCATCTGGTGCAGGAAAAACCACAACCATCAAAATAATTACCGGTCAGCTTATCCAAACAAGTGGTAGTGCGACTATTTTGGGACGAGACACTCGTAAAATTGATCAAAAGATCTATGAACAAATTGGGATTGTGACAGATAACAGTGGCGTGTATGAGCGGTTGACTGTTTATGAAAATATGTCAGTTTATGCGGATATTTTAGCAGTAGATAAATCCGTTATTAATAACTTGTTAAAACGAGTAGGACTTTGGGAGCAACGAAAACAAAAGGCTAGTAAATTATCAAAAGGCCAAGGTCAGCGATTAGTACTGGCTAGAGCAGTTCTCCATACTCCTAAGCTATTATTTTTAGATGAACCGACAAGTGGACTTGACCCTGCTACTGCTGGGGAAATTCATCGCTTATTGATGGAGTTAAAGGAGAATGGGATGGCAATCTTTTTAACCACTCACAATATGGAAGAAGCAACGAAGCTTTGTAATTATGTGGCGTTGTTGAATGAAGGTCGGATTGTAGAATTTGGGACGCCTAAAGAGATTTGTTTACGGCATAATGAGGAGAAATCTTATCGCGTTCTTTTAGAGGGGCAAGAAGAGCAGATCTTGGCTCATAATGAAGATACCTTAGCTTCATTAAGTAACTGGTGGCTAACAAATAAGATTGAAGCATTACATTCTTGTGAACCAACTTTAGAGAATGTATTTATTAAAGTAACTGGGAGGGAATTAGTATGACATTTTCAATGAGACGTTTAGTAGCAGTGACGAAACTGAAACTTAAAATGATCCTTAGTAACTTATCTGTCATGACAGGTCCTTTGATGACTATTGGAATGGTTGTTTTATATAAATTGGTCTACACTCAATTGGCTTCTGATGATACCTCACAATTAAGTGGGATGCTAAGTGTTGTTTTGAACATGGGGTTATTGATGAATATAGCGATGGGGGGCATTATGCTAACGTGTACACCTTTAGCTGAGGAAAAGGAAAAAAATACCTTGCGCTCTTTAATGACCTCCTCTATAAGTGGAGTGGAATATTTTATAGGTAGCTTATTGCCACCGCTGGTCATAATGATTGCAACAAATGTGGCAATTGTTTTTATTAGTGGGGTTAATCTTAGCCATTTTAGTTGGCCCGTTTATTTGATTTTCACCTCCCTTGCGAGTTTGGCCAGTTGTATTTTGGGGATGCTAATCGCAATGTTTTCTCCTAATCAGATGGCAGCTAATACCTACTTGATGCCTTTTGCTCTAGTGCTAATGATGGTACCAATGTTTTCTAACTTGACGCCAACATTGGCTAAAATTAGTGGATTTCTTTATACAGGTGTCCTTTCAGAGATGCTAGAGACGTTTAATAGTAGGGAAAACTATGTGATTGATTGGGGGCAAATCGCTGTAATTATAGGGGAACTTTTACTAATTTTTGGTTTGTTTATCTTCTTTTATAAGCGAAATGGGTATGAACGCGATTAGTTTTGTTAAGGGGAGTCACGTTCATAACTAATAGAAAAAGATGGAAATAGGTATTTAATGAGACGCTCAATTTTGAGGGTCTTTTGTTAATTTAATCCTCTTTGAAAATCAAATGTGAGTGTATTTTCTTCATTTCTCTGAATATTTTTTTTGGGTTAAAATGCGAAATGGGTGCTGGCATTATAGTCTAAAAGAGGAGTAAAGATTGTTATAGCAATAAAACCTAAGAGATAGATTAGATTCGGTTATTCGGTTTTAACTTTTGTTTTTTTTAAGCTGCTTATAGTGAGGTCATGAGAGCGTTCGAATTAGAATAGAAGAAAATTGTTGTCTACTCAAGGGTAATTAGCAAAATCAACTGTTGAATTGGGAAGGAAGTTGCAAAACTAGATGAGGCGAGAGAATTATTAGAATGCATTGTCAAAGTTTAATAATGATGATAGCAGCTATAAATAGCAAAGCGTGATAAAAGGCCTCAGCAAAAGCTGAGGCCTTTTAAAGGAGATTTTATTTACTTTGGAGGAGTAAATAATGAAAAAGTTTTGTTAGGGTTGTTTGTTGGTATATTTATAATATACAACCTAAATATGAAAAAAGTGTGACGAAGAATAAACAATAGCGTGAATTATTTATCTTTATTTTGTTCTATGACTTAATCTTAGAAATATGTTATAGAGCAAACGGAATGGAGTAAGTTAAGCTGATTCTTGAAGTATGTCTTTACGTAAAGGCGAAGAAATAAGAAGATTGGGATCTTTAGTTAAATAAGGATTAATTAGATGAGGAATCCAATTAGAAAGAAACAGTTAAGATCTAGATTGATTTATTTTTTTCGAAAAGTGATTGACAGAAAAGTGGAAACGATTTACAATACAAATAGATAAGACGTATTAACACGTATTAAAGGAGGAAGTATGAAAAAGTTAGATTCTAACGCTATGGCACCTTTATATCGCCAACTGTATAACGAAATACTAAGTAAGATAAAAACGAATGAATTTACTGTGGGCGAAAAAATTCCCTCTGAAGAACAACTGATGGCCAATTATGGGGTGAGCCGTGTGACTGTTCGCAATGCGATTAAGCAGTTAGTGGCTGAAAATATTTTGGTGAAAAAACATGGAAAAGGCACCTTTGTCGCGATGCCTGTCTATGTTGAAAGTATGACAGCTGGCGGTAGCTTCACTGAATCAGGATTGAAGATGCAAAAAGAACCGAGCACTAAAATAGTTTCTATTGAGCGAAAAATGGCTTCTAAGGCAATTGCTAATTATTTAGGAGTTGATGAGGATTCAGAGGTGATAGTGATTGAACGTGTCCGCTTGTTAGACAACGAAGCCGCTATTTTTGAAATTGATTATTTTAGAAATAATTTTGGATTTATGGAAGAAATGGCACGTGAAAAGGAATCTATTTTGGATGTCTTGCGTGTGCATGGCGGTTATATTCCCTTGTATTTTGATAATGTTATTGAAATTGCTTTGGCGGATGAAGAAATTGCAACTTATTTAAAGGTGGAAGAGGAAGAGCCTCTTGTTAAAATCAATCAAGTGGTAGTAGATGAAAACAAGCAGATTCTTTATTTTAATGAACAGTATGTGAAGAGCGATGTCTATAAAGTGGCCATCCGTTCTTATAATAAATAATAGGTGGTGGAAAAATGAGACAAGTAATTATTGCGACTCATGGCGATTTTTCAAAAGGATTAAAACATTCCCTTGAGATGATTGTCGGAGAAGCGGCAACAGCTATCGTTACCTACAGTCTTTATCCAGGAGCAAGCGCGAGTGATTTTGCTCAGGAATTACTGGAAACGGTTCAATTACATCAAGAAATAGATTATGTGATATTGGCCGACTTATATGGTGCTAGCGTGGTTAATTCGTTAGTTGAACTGTCCAAACAAGAGAATGTCAGAGTAATCTCTGGCGTTAACTTAAATTTGGCCTTAGAGATAATGCTGACACCAGAGGGGAGCATAAGCAATGCGGCTTTAGGGCAAATTATTGTGAATGCACAAGAAGGAATTAAGGAAGTAAAAATTTTAGCAGCGGAAAATGAAGATTTTTAGGAGAGTGGCAAAGGATGGAATCAAATTTTTTAACAATTTTTAAGGAGAAGAAACCTGTTATCGGGGTGATTCACTTAAAAGGCGACAGTGAAGAAGAGATCGCAGAGCGGGCAAAAAAAGAAATTGATATTTATGTGAAAAATGAGATAGACGGCATTTTAATGGAAAATTATTATGGCAATTATACCCATCTAGAGAAGGCACTAATATACATTACCTCATTAAATTTGACGATTCCTATTGGTGTTAATGTCTTAAATCTTGATGCTTTGGGCTTTCATTTAGCAACTAAATACAATCTTCAATTTATGCAAATTGATTCGGTTGTTGGTCATGTCAAACCGAGAGATGAAGCCTCGTTAAGTGAGTTTTTTGATTTATATCGTCAAGAATGTCAGGCTCAATTAATTGGTGGGGTTCGTTTCAAATATCAACCAGTGCTATCTGAAAAGACGGTTGAAGAGGATCTTGAAATTGCGACATCTAGATGTGATGCGATTGCAGTAACTGAAAATGCGACAGGTCAAGCGACATCAATGGAAAAAATCAATTTGTTTAGAAAAGAGTTACCAGATTTCCCTTTAATAGTTGCTGCTGGGGTGACTGAGGATAATGTGAAGGAACAGTTAACCATTTGTGATGCCGCTATTGTCGGTAGTTATTTCAAGGATACAAGAAAAGATACAGGCGATATTTGTGCTGAGTATGTGGCGAATTTTATGGCTATAGTAAAAGAATTAAGGAGTGAATTAAATGATTAAGAAAGTCAGAGTTGATCATCGATTAATACACGGTCAAGTTGGGTTTACTTGGACAAAATTTTTAGATGCAGATTGTATTTTAATCGCTAGTGATGGATTAATGGCAGATTCATTGAAGATGAGTGCGATGAAGATGGCAAAGCCATCAGGGGTTAAATTAGTGATGAAGACCATAGAGGACTCAGTTAAAGCGTTGAATTCAGGTGTGACTGACAAATATAAGTTATTTATTTTGTGTGAGTCAATCGAGGATGTTTACCAACTAGCCACACAGGTTCCAGCAATTAAAGAAATTAACTTAGGTGGAATGAAAAATGGAGAGGATCGCATCCAAGTTTCTAAGGCGGTTCATTTATCAGAAAAAGACATTGAATTGATTAAGGAAATGACGAAGTTGGGGATTCAACAAATAGTTCAGTTAGTGCCGGATGATAAGGCAACAGAGATTGAAAAACTATTGCCTTAAGAAATGAATGATGGGGAGAGAAAACAATGGAAGTTACGTTTATGAAAGTGATATTGATGTTCTTGATTGCCTTTTTTGCCTACATGCATAGTTGGTTCGGTTCCACGATGTGGAACCGGCCGATTGTGGTAGCGCCGTTAGTCGGATTGGCGTTAGGAGATTTGGAAACAGGAATAAAATTAGGGGCTACATTGGAGTTGGTGTTTATGGGAGCCTTTCCAGTGGGAGCGAGTAACCCGCCTGACTTTGTTTCGGGAACAATTATAGCGACGTCTTATGTCATTATGAGTGGTCAATCGGTTTCGAGTGCAGTTGTTTTGGCAGTTCCGATTGCGACGTTGGTCTTATTGATTGATAATTTACAAATGACCTTTTTATTGACTGGTGCAAGTCATATTGCTGATAAGCATGCAGCTAAAGGAAATATTAAAGGGGTTGAACGGATTCAGGTAATTGCTGGGATTGGGAATAAACTTATTCTTTCGTTGATTGTTGCCTTAGGTTTTTATTTAGGGGTCCCAGTCATTGAAAAGATTCTATCGTTTGTCCCTGAGTTTGTTACTCATGGGTTAGATATTGCGGCAGGAGTTATTCCAGCTATTGGTTTTGCGATGTTAGCACGAATGATGATGACGAAAAAAATGATTCCTTTCTTATTATTGGGTTTCTTATTGGCAGCTTATCTGAATGTGACGGTTGTTGGGATCGCGCTGTTTGGCATCGTAGTTGTACTCATTTTTAATAATTTTGCCCAAAATGAACAAAAGGAGGTAATGGTAGATGACAACGAATTCTAATCAGCAAGAGCAAACAATCTCTTCTGAATCTTCGATTACTAAAAAGGATTTTCGTTCGGTATTCTTACGGTCATTGACGCTGGATTCTTCTTGGAACTATGAAAGAATGCAAAATATGGGATATGGCTATGCGATGGCGCCGATTATTAAACGTCTCTATGAAGATCCAGAAGAGCGAAAAGAAGCCCTTGAAAGACATTTGGAATTTATGTCGGTGACACCTCATATTTCGACATTATTGTTTGGTATTTCGGCAGCGATGGAGGAAGAAAACAGTAAAAATGAGTCATTTAATCCTGCTAGTATTAATGCGGTGAAATCAAGTTTAATGGGACCTATTGCGGGGATTGGTGATTCATTCTTCTGGGGAACGTTGAAGGTGATTGCTTCTGGAGTAGCCATTTCTTTATCAAATCAAGGCAATGTTTTTGGACCAATCATCTTCTTATTGATTATTAATCTCCCTCATTTCATTTTGAGATATTTGTGCTTAAGCAAAGGGTTTCAGTATGGGGCTAAATTTTTTAGTGATTTAGGTGATAGCGGAATTGTAGAGAAAATTACAACAGGTGCCTCTATGCTAGGTTTGATGGTTATTGGCGGGATGACGGCTTCAAATGTGGTTTTTGAGTTAACGGCGAAGGTTGGTTCAGGCGATATAGCGCAACCTTTGCAGGAGTTTGTCGATCAAATTATGTTGGGCTTTTTCCCTGCTGTTTTTTTCTTAGTTATTTATTGGTTATTAGGGAAGAAGATGAAGACGACAACGTTATTGGTTGGTGTTATTGTTTTGTCGATTCTTGTTGCGGCTTTGGGGATTGCTTAAAAATAGGAAAAGAGGTTCGGAGGTTATCCGAACCTCTTTTGGCATAGATGAAGAGAATGTATATTTTTATTAACTATTTAAGTGGTACGGGAATAGTAACTGAATGAAATTTTTAAACTGCCTTGACATTTTAAAATTGAATGATTATAATTTGGTCATGTAAACGTAACCGACAGATGGGTGATAACTATTGCTTCGTGTAAAAAAAGTATTTAACAACAATACTGTCCTAGTCAATGACTCTAAAGGCTTAGAGAGAATTTTAATTGGACGTGGTATTGCGTTTGGGAGTAAAGTTGGGCAACTCATTGATGAGTCGAAAATTGAGAAAACATTCATCGTGGATTCTCCTGAGGTAACTAATAGGTTTATCCAGCTGACAAATGACGTGCCTATTAATCATTTAGATTTAGTGACTCAGGTCGTCAAGGAGGCTGAAACAGAGCTCGGACAAGTCTTTGATGAAATGGCATATATTGGTTTGGCAGACCATATTAATTATGCAATCAGCCGCTACAAACGTGGACATGAGATAAAAAATGCCTTGCTACTTGAGATAAAGAAATTTTATCCACGAGAGTACCAAGCGGCATTGAAGTCATTGAAAACAATCTCCTATTATGAAAATATTCATATGATGGAGGATGAAGCAGGATTTATTGCCTTACATTTTGTGAATGGTCAGGAAAAAAATGATATTGATTATACAGTGATGTCCACTGAGATATTAAAAAAGGTCGTATTGATTTTAGAAGATATGCTGTCAATCACCTTGAACGAAGAGTCATTAAATTATCTTAGATTTGTGACTCATTTGAGGTTTTTCTTGCAACGAATTTCTAGTAATTCCCCAAGAGAAAAAGGGACACCAGAAATGCTCAGTCAAGTGATTGAACTTTATCCTAAGGCGAACGAGTGTGTTGAAATCATTGCAAAATATATTCAGGAAAAATTGACTTGTGAGATTTTTCCAGAAGAAAAAATGTATTTAACGTTGCATGTGCAGCGACTAATTAAATAAACAGGGATTGTAACTGACTAATCAGGCAACACCCAAATAAGAGGCTATGCTCTCTTATTTGAGTGTTGCCTTTTTATAGTGCTTTAAAATAAAAAGAGAAAGTGGGCAGAGAACGATGCAGAAGTATCAGCAGTTGGTAGAGTTCATTATTAAAAATGTAGGAGGAAAAGAAAACATTTTAAGTGTGACTCACTGTATGACAAGATTACGATTTACGCTGAAAGATGATAAAGTAATCAATGAAGAGGAGCTACTTACTTCTCCAGATATCATGACAGCACAGTATGCTGGAGGGCGCTATCAGGTTGTAGTTGGAACTCATGTAGCAGATGTATTTGCTGTTATGCAACAAACTTTGGGACTTCAAACTGAAGAGGTTGAGGAAGAGAAAAAGGGTGGACTTAATCGGTTGATTGAGATTATTACTAAAGTTATCACGCCAGTTTTGGGCATCTTAACGGCGTCAGGGTTACTTCAAGGGATATTGGCATTATTAACTGTAACAAACTTATTAAGTACGACTGATGGCGCCTATATTATTTTACATGCAATGGGACAAACGGCGTTTTATTTTCTACCGGTTGTATTGGGGTATACAAGTGCCAAAGCTTTCAAACTCAACCCATTTGTAGGGATGATTTTAGGTGCGACGTTGGTTATTCCAGAACTGATGACGGGATTATTGACTGATAAGGTTTTATATACGCTGTTTGAAGGAACTATTTTTCAAACACCTATTCACAATACCTTTTTTGGATTACCAATCCTCTTTCCGGCAAATGGTTATCAATATTCTGTTATTCCCATTATTTTTATTACCTTTCTTGGTGCTAAAGTAGAGCGATTTTTAAAGAAGGTTGTTCCTGATTTATTGGCTCATAATCTTAATTCCTTTTTAACAATCTTAATTACGTTTCCTCTGTCTATTTTAATTGTGGGGCCTATTACTAATGTACTGAGCTCATTGATTTCTGCAGGAGTTTCAGGCTTATACGCAGTATCACCAGTCTTGACATCGGTCGTTGTTGGAACCCTTTATCAACCGCTAGTTATCTTTGGTTTACACTGGCCGATGAGTGCAATTGGTATTAATAATCTGGCTCAAAGTGGTGTGGATTACATTTTTCCAATGTCATTTACCGCTAATTTTGCCCAAACGGCTGTTGTTTTAGCGGTCTTTTTAAAGACGCGTTCAAAGGAACAAAAAACGTTAGCAGTTCCAGCAATGATTTCTGGTTTATTTTGTATTATTGAGCCAGCGATTTACGGGTTTAGTTTACCAGTGAAAAAACGGTTTGCTTTTTCCATGATTGGTGGCGCGGTGGGCTCGCTAATATTGGCTGTTTTTTCAACAAAAATGTACGCTTTTGCTTTTGGAGTTTTAGGGTTTGTTTCGTTTATTAATCCTGAAACAGGGAGTTTAAACGGTTTATTAGTAGCATTGTTCGCGACAGCTGTGACAATGATTGTTGCTTTTGCATTGACTTATTTTACTTTCAAGGAACAGGACGATCGGCTTGATCAACCCAAAGAAGCGTTAATCAATCCTGAAATAGTTGCTGCGCCAATAGAAGGGGAGATGCGGTCAATTGAACTGGCACAAGATAATACATTCTCATCAAAGGAATTGGGTGAAGGTGTCGTGATTACGCCAAAGAATGGCAATTTAGTATCTCCAATAGCAGGAACGATTGAGACGATTTTTCCAGGAGGACATGCGATTGGAATCGTTGGAAATAGTGGGATAGAGGTATTAATTCATGTCGGAATTGATACGGTGGAGCTAAAGGGGCAAGGGCTCGAAGTGCTGGTGGAACAGGGACAAAAGGTGTTGCTAGGAGAAGCGTTGGCAAAGATTGATATTGCCGCAGTGGTTAATGCCGGATATAATCCTGAAACAATGGTAGTCGTAACCAATACCCAGCAATTTTTAACCGTGATACCTGAACAAAATGAATATATAAAAACTGGTAAAAAAATAATGACAGTGATCCCATTTAATCGTGCAAACGTAAGTGAGAGCACAAAACTGGAGGGCGTATATTAATGAAAGAGCGTGTATGGGGTGTTTTGGCTGGCGGAGCTTTAGGCGATGCCATGGGGATGCCAACCGAGTGTTGGTCACAAGAAAAAATAAAAAGAATTCATCCGAATGGGGTAAATGAGTTGTTGCCCTCGGATGAGTCAGATACTTTTGGTCGAAAATTGGTGGCTGGTTCCATTACCGATGATACTATCAATATTTTGATGATGGTTAACATGATTAAGAAAAATAAAGGTCAGATTAGTGTGGAGGATTATATTGCTGAACTAGTTGATTGGAACACAAATTCTGGTGTATCGGAATTTGTATCTGGGCCTTCTACATTACGGGCTTTGGATCAAATTTCTAAAGGTGTACCGATTGAAAAAATAGGCATATCTGGTACAACCAATGGTGCCTCAATGAAAATTGCACCTATTGGTCTAATTAGTGATTATAAGGACTTAACGAGTTTGGTTGAAAAAGTGCATCAAATTTGCTTGCCGACCCATAATTCAACTATTGCGATTCAAGGTGCAAGTGCTGTTGCAGCGGCGATTAGCTATGTTGTACAAGGGGGAAACTCTATCTCAGATATTTGGGATATTGCTTATAAAGCCATTGAAGTTGCCAGTAATTATGGCCATGATTTCCCATCAGCTTTTTTATCCTTTAGAATGAAAGCTGCTCAAAAAATTCTTTCTGATGAGACTGATAAAGAGATTATCTTAAGCAGACTTTATAATGAAATTGGGACAGGGATGGAAACCATTGAGACCATTCCGAGTGTTTTTGCAGTAGTTCAGTTGGCTGAGGGAGACCCATTTAAAGCAGCGAAGTTAAGTGCTGAAATAGGATGGGATACGGATACAATTGGTGCGATCAGCTGTAGCATTTGTGGAGGAATGAACCCAGTTATCTCTAAGGAATTAGTCGCTAAAATTGAAACTGTTAATGAGATTGATTTTGATCAGTTAACTGAGGATATTTTCCCCTTTTTAGTCTAAAATATTAACTATATTAGTGATATTGAGCTACTCTCGATTGTAATTAATTGAGAGTAGTTTTTTGTCGAACTCGTTCTGTGGCTTGATTCCAGTTTATTTGGTGCTATAAGTAAGTAAGAATTAGTTTCATAGAGGCTATTAGAGAGCCCAGAGTCAGTAGAGGAGGAAAATAGATGGTGACAGAAAAGAAATTCGCCGAAGGGAACAATTCCTGGATTAATATAAACTCTAGTGTGTTTGATAATCGATCCGATTTATACAAAGAGTACGGGATCGACAATGAAATTATTTCTTATGCTTTAGACAAAAATGAACGAGCACGGGTTGAGTATGATAACGAATTAGAGACATTAATATTGATTTATAATGTGCCGAAAAAAAGAAAAGATGATAATCATTGTGAGGCAATCCCGATGACCTTTTTGCTTAAAGATCATCAAGTAGTCACGATTTCTAATGAAGATAATTCGTACATCATCCCTCATATGGAGAAGTATTTAGAAAAAAATCCCGATGTTTCAATTTTTGATTTTGTTTTTTCTTCGTTGTTTATTATTACGGATAATTATTTTCCAATGATTGAAGAAATGAATAAGGAACCAAATTATATCAATAGTATGTTGAAGAAGAAAACGACGAAAAAAAATCTATTAGCGCTATCTGACCTTGAAACAGGGGTCGCTTATTATATGTCTGCGACAAAGCAAAATGCGGTATTATTAGAGCCATTGAAGACTAATGCTATTTATCGGAAATTGACTGATGTGGAAAAAGAGCAGCTTGATGATATGCTTATTGAAGCGGGACAATTAGTTGAAATGAGCCAGCTGACGTCTCAAGTTTTAGAACGTTTGTCTGGTACGTATAATAATGTATTAAATAATAATTTGAATGATACGATGAAGATTTTGACTGTACTATCTATTTTATTAACAGTTCCAACAATTGTGACCGTTTTTTTGTATGAACATGCCGTTACCGTTTGAGCAAAATATCTTAGGCTGGATTTTTGTTATTGGAATTAGCTTAATTGGCTGGTTTGGTTTATCGCTTATTTTGAAATAAGTATTTTATAGAATTAATTAGTATTATGAAGTTAACAGATGTGAGATAACTCTCGGAATAGAGAGAGTTAGTTTAAGGTATTTTGATGGTGCCAGACGTAAAAATCATCTGATTTATTCATTATAGTTATCTTTGTGATAAAGTGACTAAATGTGATATGCTTGGAGGCGTAAAAGCATAAGATATCTAGTAAGGAGTTAAAAGCATGAGTGACTTATATACACTAGCAGTAAGAATTGCTAAAAAAGCTCATTATGGTCAAATGGATAAAGGGGGAATTGAGTATATTCAGCATCCTTTATACGTAGCGAGTCAGATGACGACAGAAGAGGAAAAAGCGGTGGCTTTACTGCATGATGTGATCGAATCGTCTAATTATACGATAGACAGCTTGCAGAAAAGTGGACTACCAGATACGGTTGTAAAGGCGGTCGATTTATTGACGATGAAACCCACTCTTGGTTATGACAGTTATTTATTAGCAATTAAGCAGAATGAATTAGCGAGGAAAGTTAAGTTAGTGGAGTTGAAGCATAATTCGGATTTAAGTCGAATTTCTGAGATAGGTATCGAAGACTTTGAACGAGTTGAAATGTACGAGAAGGCCATTGCATATTTGGAAGAAGCAGTTGTTTAGAATTATCAGTCTAATAAAAAGCAATAAAAGGTAAGGCAAACTATATGTTATTTTTGTCTTACCTTTTTTAAGTTATTTAGATTTAAAAACATGGCATAATTTATGTCGTTTGTTCATCAAGATAGGCCTGTTCAATGATAGTGCTCAATTCAACAGCAGCGTCAATTCCATATTCTTGATTATCTGGTAGCGATGGATCATCGACGAGAGCAGAAAAGACTTCAATTGGATAAGGAAACTGAGCCAAGGATTGACCAGTTATAGTCGTTTTAGACTGGTAGCGCTCATCTATATCTGATTGTATTAGAATTGTTTCACCTACGTCAGATCCAGGTGAACCCAAGACGATTAAAGAGCCTCTAGTTCCGATGATTTCCAAATAGTTGTCACTTGCAGTTGTGACAAATGAAGTGTAAGCAGTGCCAATCGCTTTATTTTCAAATTCAATAAGTGTCGTAGAATTATCATCAATTCCCTTGCCACCAATTTCAGTCATTAGATTCTTGACTCGAACTGACTTACCACACAGATAAGGCAGTAAAGCCAGGCCGTGACAGCCTAAATCAAGTGTCACACCGCCGCCTGTTTGTTCCACATCATACCAATAATCAGGTAGCCAGTCTTGTAGCACCCCAGCATGAGCACGTCGGAAATAAATAGAGACGACATCTCCCAATGTTCCTTTATCAATTTCATTTTTGGCGAAATGATAACTACCAGAAATTAATGATTCTAGAGATAAAATAAAGCGACAATCACTAGCAGCCAGAGCGGCTTTAATTTCAAGAGCTTCTTTTTTTGTGGTAGTCATTGGTTTATCGACAAAAATATGTTTACCATGCGCAATAGATTTTAATATAAGATCTTTGTGTGTAGTTGTTGCAGCCTCAATGATAACTGCGTCAACCCTTTGATCAGAAAGAACTTTCTCTAAATCTTTTTCATAAGTCCCACCATATTTTTGGGAAGCCGCCAGACCTCGTTTTTCATTTAAATCCCAAACATAGAGACAAGTATCTGAGGGGATTTTACTTAAGAAGCCTTCTGTATGGACATGCCAATCGGTTAGTAGCGCATATTTCATCTGAGTCATCCTTTCAAAACTAGTGAGACATAAAGTCGTTTTGCTCTGAGTGCTACACAGCCTAAATACCTAAGCGATGTAATATATCTGGTATAAAAAAGTTGTGACTTATATGTCATGACTCCTTTATTATACGGTTTCATTTGGTAGAAAGCAATTGCTAGAAAGCGCGTTAGTGCCTGGAAGAGTGCCTGTGTTATACTGGGAGATAATTAAAAAGTAGTTAGGGCAAGTGATAAGCCAAAAAGGATTTTAGATTTGTTTTCTAGAAAAGAGGAAAGGGTGATAGGATGATTGAAAACGATTGGTTAATGAGGCAGTTAAAGTCAGTTGGAACTGGTATTGGACTGATATTAAAAAAAGAGCTTTCTTCTATTGAGCTTGGAGAGATCGAAGTGAGTGAGGGGGAGTCGGTCTCTCGTAAAGAATTAATAATGACTCATTTAGAGGCAGGTGAGTTTCAAGACGCTTTTCTATTAGTCAATGCTTTGAAATATAAGATGTCCTTTTATGAATTTAAGCTAGTAGCTAGTTGGTTTATCAAATATTTAAAAAATATACGACAGAATCAGCAGGACGCTATTTCTTCAGAACAAATAGCTAACTATCAAGAAAAATTAAACGATGTACTTTAAGCTCAAAATTGTCAGTTTAACTGTTATTTAAAAGCATAAAATTGACGCTAATTAACAGGCGGAGTATCTAACGTATGGCCTGAATAATTAGCGTCGTTTTTTTTTAATCGGACGATTTGAATGTAAACTTCGTCGAATCAGTCGACAGAGAGTAGCGTATTCAATTAAAGAGCGATAGTGTTTTTTTGACAGATAAACTTTTTTGGTTAAGGGGACTTTTTTTACTTCTCTCAAGTAGCTATATTTATCTCTATAAATAAAGGATTCGATGTCGGTTCTCTGTGAAAAATTCAGAGCATGTTTTGGAAATTTTTTTTTGTAGCGGCTCCAAAAATATTCTAGATGCTTGACTGAGTGAATCAACTTTCTAAATTCTGATTTGCTTATAATAATCTCGATCACATCCTACTAAACTGTATTATATAAGGATGGTTAACTAAAATCAATTAAAATTCGGATTTAAATATAAGGATTTTCAATAAATGTGTTATTTTAATTGTTCTTTAATGAGGTGGTAGTCGCAATTTTGGGGTGTTATGTTTCATTTCTTTTGTCTATATTTAGTAGAACTTTATTGTAAATAAACCTGTTATGTTATTATGAGAGTAAGGATTGAAGGAAGCATGTAGAATATTTGGTGGAATAATCAGTTTATATAGACTTACCTTTCGACACACCTCAAGGAGACGTTTAATGAACAGGAATCTTTTTTGTGCGATTAACACATTTAATGAAAAAGAAATGATGCCCAATAATAGAGAGTGTCTTGTTGAATTCAAGAGTAGGGGACTTTTTTGTAAAAAGTAACAAAAATAGCGGCGGTTATTGTATAATAAAACTGGTAATAGGTGCGTGAGATTAAGAATTTTTAGAGCATTCTCCCTACTGGTTTATTTTTAGATAATCTGACAGTTAGATTTAATAGATAGATTAAATAGTCAGAGTAGTGAGTAATCAGTAAGGCTTTTCAGATTTTATCAAAAATTTATTAAAATCTTAATCAGACTGACAAGAGCAGAAGCACCTTATTTTATTAGCGTTGAGCACCTTTTTTATTCGATTGTTAGGTAAGTCGAGGATTGAGTTGGATTTATTGATGGAGAATCAATTAAAATAGTTTTATAATTGGAGAAGGACTCCTAGAAATAAAAAGTGAGGGGAAAAGATGAAATTAAACGACGTATTAGCCTATTGTTTCTTGGTAGAGCCTTTGGATGCTGAATGGCTAGAGAAAGATATTCAGGTTGTGACGCAAGATACAAGACAAGTAATTGGAGGGAGTTTATTCATTGCGATTGCAGGAGCGAAGTTTGACGGTCATGACATGATTGATGAGGCTGTTAAGCAAGGTGCTGTAGCAGTTGTTGTAGAAAAACGACCTGTTAATGAGACTCTACCTTATATTTTAGTACCAGATACGAAAAAGGCTCTGGCAGAGATTGCCAATGCTTTTTATCAGAATCCAAGTGAAAAATTGAAGGTTGTTGGCGTAACTGGGACAAATGGTAAAACTACTATCACTCATTTAGTGGATCAAATAGTGAGCCGATTAGGGCATAAAACCGGTATTATCGGGACGATGTATAACAAAGTTGATACGGAGGTTATTCCGACTATTAACACAACGCCAGATAGTTTGACGCTCCAGAAATTATTACGTCAAATGACGGATGTAGGAGTTGACGTTTCTGCTTTAGAGGTCTCATCTCATGGACTAGCTCAAGGGCGGACGTGGGGAATTGACTTTGATGTTGTGGTATTTACCAATTTTACCCAAGATCATTTGGATTTTCATGAAACAATGGAGGAGTACTTTTTAGCTAAAAGCCTGCTATTTTCTCAGCTAGGGAATACTTACACAGGTAAACGAAAATTGGCCGTGATTAATCGTGACGATAAATATGGTCGAAAAATGGCTGGCTTGACGAGCATGAATGTGGTCACTTATGGCTGTCATGGCGAAGGAGATCTGCAAGCTAAGGACATCCGAATCGAATCAACGGGGACTCATTTTACTTTAAGCTTCCATGGGACATCGTATGAGGTGCAGACTCAGTTAATTGGTGAATTTAACGTTTATAACTTACTTGCTGCGATTGGTGTAGCGATTGGGATTGGTTATGATTTTGATCGTGTTATTGCGACAATCCCTCAAGTAGAGCCAGTTAATGGACGGTTCCAATTGGTTCCTAATAAAAAGAAAATAGCCGCAATTGTTGATTATGCTCATACGCCAGATGGTTTGGAAAATGTGTTAGAAACAGCGCAACAAATTGGCAAGCAAAAGATTTTTTGTGTGGTAGGCTGTGGTGGTGATCGAGACAAGACGAAACGACCGCTGATGGCGAAGATAGCGCTAGACTATGCAACAACGGCCATTTTTACAACAGATAATGCGCGATCAGAAGATCCCAAGCGTATTGTTGAGGACATGATTGCCGGTAACGATAAGGATAATTATTTGATTGAACTGGACCGAAAAAAAGCCATTCAATTGGCGCTAGACTTAGCTGTAGAGGGTGATATCGTATTAGTAGCTGGTAAAGGTCATGAAACCTATCAAATAACAGCGACAGAAACGATTCATTTTGACGATAGTGAAGTCATTCGTGATTACGAAATAAACAATTAGCAAACAAAGGAAAGAAGTGGTTAAATCTAATGTGTGGTTTTGTAGGGATAATTCATTTTAATAGCAAAGAAGCGATTGATTATGATCAAAGAATCAGAGAGATGAACCAAGAAATTGTTCATCGTGGACCTGATAGTGAAGGTTACTATAGTAACGAAATGATTCATTATGGCTTTCGTCGTTTAAGTATACTTGATATAGAGTGCGGGTCTCAGCCGATGAGTTTTGCTGATGAACGCTACTGGATTGTGTTTAATGGTGAGATTTATAATCATCAAGAACACCGTGATATTCTAGAAAAAGAAGGAGTTACCTTTGCGACAACAACCGATACTGAAGTTATTTTGGCTTTGTATGATAAGTACAAAGAAAAAACAGCAAGTATGCTACGAGGGATGTTTGCGTTTCTTATCTGGGATAGCCAAGAGGAAATTGTTTACGGTGCACGTGATCAATTTGGGATGAAGCCAATGTATTTTGGTCAAATTGATAGTGACTATTATTTCGGTTCTGAAAATAAAGTCGTTGAAAAGATGATGCCAAATAAAAAGGTTAACACAGCTGCGTTACAGAACTATTTTACATTTCAATATGTACCGGGAGAAAAACGCTTGGTTGAAGGAATCGAATCGGTTAATCCAGGCACGTATTTTATTATTAATAAAAGTGGGACTATGTCGTTTACAAGATATTATCAAGCGACATTTAAGCCTGTTGATATGGAAGAAAAAGTGCTTGCTAAACAAATTTCTGATGTACTGCATGATAGTGTGAAGGCACATATGCGCGCTGATGTTACAGTCGGATCGTTTTTATCTGGTGGTGTGGATTCATCGGTTATTGTGGCTTTGGCACGCCAGTTAAGTCCGAACTTGAAAACTTTTTCAGTTGGTTTTGAACGAGAAGGGTTTAATGAAATTGAAGTAGCGAAGGAAACGGCTGCTAAATTAGATGTAGAAAACTTCAGTCGAATTATTACACCTGCCGATTTTATCAATGAGTTTGATGATTATATCTGGACTTTAGATGATCCTTTAGCAGATCCAGCGGCGGTTGCTCAGTATTTCTTATCTCAAGTTGCTAAGGAACACTGTACAGTTTCATTGTCAGGAGAAGGTGCGGATGAATTATTTGGTGGCTATCTGATTTATCATGAGCCAATCTCTCTTGCAGGGTTTGAAAAAATCCCAAGTGGTATGAATAAGATGATTAATTCTGTTGCAACAAAATTGCCACGGAATATGAAGGGGCGTAACTTTTTACTAAGAGGATCAACTCCTCTTGAAGAGCGTTTTGTGGGAAATGCAAAAATCTTTACGGAAGATGAAAAGCGCCCATTCTTAAAAAACTTTGATCCGAACCAACATTATATGCAAGTGACAGCACCTTACTATAAACGCAGTGAGGGGTTAGATCCAACAACTAGGATGCAAGATTTGGATATGCATACATGGTTAGTGGATGATTTACTGCACAATGCTGATAGAACTACAATGGGCTCTAGTATTGAGTTGCGAGCACCGTTTGTAGATAAAGAGGTCTTTAAAGTAGCGGCACAAATTCCAACATCATTGAAATTCAAAAATAACACAACGAAATATATGTTAAGAAAAGCAGCTGAGGAGTTTGTTCCTGAGCATGTTCTGTATCGGAAGAAACTTGGTTTCCCTGTTCCGATTCGTTTTTGGTTAAAAAATGAATTGTATGAGTGGGCGAGACAAATTATTTCGGAAGCCAAGACGGATGAGTTTATTGATAAAAATTATGTCCTTGATATGTTAGAAAATCATCGTAAAGGTGATGTAGATTACTCACGCAAGCTGTGGACATTTATCACATTTATTCGTTGGTATGACTGCCATATTTTGATGGGAAAATAGTTAATTAAGGTAAGTCTGATTTGTTCGAATTCGAAGAAATCAGGTTTATTTTTTTATGCCAAAGTCAGAAGCAAGGGACAAATTTGCTTTAGAATGAATTGAGGAAAAATGTGCATAAAATAACAATTTGCATATTTTTGTTAATTAATTGTCCTTATTTTGATAGAAATATCGATTTTATTTTGATTAATGATGACACAGTGTTTAAGTCTGTATCATTATTTATTTTTGTCAAATTTCCTAATAAATTGTTTAGTAACGCGAAGTAGAATTGGAACAGATATTAAAATAGTCATAATTAAAAATAAAATTGCAACAGTTATTTAACACAAATTACAAATTGAGCTAATTACATTTACTTGTGTTTTTTTGTTTATCTAAATATACTTAATGTGTTGTTAACGATACTTTGTTTTTTTAGTAGAGTTAAAGCGTTATTATTAAGTTTTTGGAGGGTAGGTGTTTTGAAAAAGTTGTTAGAGGTTATTTAGAAGGGAAGAAAGGCAGATGGGTGTTAAAGGAGGACGGAGTAAGAAAAAGAATAGGTTAGTAAAAGTAATGCTATCTTGTTTAAGTTTTGTTATGTTAAGTCAGTCATTTTTATGGCTATTTTCTTTACCAGCAGATGCAGCAGTGCTAAGTGTCGAAATATTGGATAATTTATCAGTAAGCAACGATAGTGGAACGAGTCCAACGGTCAAATGGACCACATCTACAGTTAATAAACCAGTTGTGTTTACTACAACGGGGAAAAATTTAGCAACAGTCTCCGTCAACTTAACTGGACCGCGGCAGGCTGTATTGGTTATTCCAGCAGAATTAGCCAATCGTGTCCATCCACAAGCTGGAATTAAAGCACAGGTAGATACTCGAGTTCTGTTAGATTTGTCTAAAATTACGGCCATTACGAGTGTTTTAAGTTTAGTGACATCTTTATTAAATACAGTTGGGAATATTTTGAATAATCCTATTTTGTCAATTAATTTGGTGGAATTCAATAAAGCTGTAGCTGATGTCTATGATTTAGAAAACTTTATGGCAGCAAGTTTTCAGGAAAATATGACTGAATCGTCAGATCACCGCTCACTATCTGTCATACTAGATAAAGGACTAGGGCCTATATTGGCCGCTGAAGTAGCAAAACGGTTTAATGCTTTAGCAACTGCGACGACTAATTTAAAAGTTACTGGTGGTATCGGCCTAGTAAATGATGCGGCTACCCTTGTATTGAAGGGAGTTGTGAATCCGTTAGTTACCGCGATCAATACTTTGGTTCAAAATTTGAGTAATCCTTTAGGCGCGACAACGCAACAACTTGTTGATGGATCAGTGCTCGGGGATACGTCAATTAAAATGCCAACACTAGTTAGTGGTCCAACCGTGTTAGTAAATGATTATCAAGCTCAGTTTGTTGGAACAGTCATCAAGTCTTCGGTGATAGATATTAATTTATTGTCGACTTCAACAAGTAAAACGTCTATTTATTTTTCAGGGGAGAACCTAAAATTTAATGAGACATTATTGCCTGCCTCGCTAAATTTTGGCACTCATTTAATTCAAACAACAAAAGATGAGACTTTCGTCGCAAATGATGGAACAGCTGATACTAAAGGAAAAGTATCTCTGAGTGAAAGTCGAACAGGAACTAAGAAGTGGCAAGTTAAAGTTAGTCAAGAACAGGCTTGGTTGAATACGAGTAAGCAGCTAGTATCGCCCCGATTGCGAATTTATGGTGGTGGGCTCACGAGTAGCTTTTCAGCTGGAGTCGTAACGAGTATTGGTCAAGGCCAACTCGAGTTAGTGACGAACGAACAAAAAGAAATTTTGAGTCTGGCACAAACCACTGAAACAGGTCAAGTTTCTCTTGATCTTACCAAATTTGAGTTATTTGTTCCTAAAAATACACCGAAAATCAAAGGAGATTATCGGACAATTATCCGTTGGACAGTGACCGAAAGCCCGTAAGGAAAGGAGTAGTGGGCATATTGAAAAAATTGTTACTATTAGTTTGTTTTCTTATTGTGTTCTCTATGACTAGTCTATCGGTTTCGGCAGCCACGACTGGACAAGTCAATTATTATGGTGAAGAGAGTACAGTGCAAGAGGAAGAAACGTCAACAGATTCTACAGTAAAACCAGTTGATAAGGGGCATTTGGTGATACCAGATAAGACGCCTATTAGGCAGTCACTTCTTCAAGCCAGTGATTCAGTTAATTATTTTTTATCAGTAGTGGGTGTCATAATTATTTCAGTAGTTATTTACCAAATAAAAAAACCATAAATTTAGGAGGAATTTACGATGAAAAAATCACTATTAGTTTTAGGAACAGGCGCAATTGTTGCAACGAGTTTTGCATTAGCTCCAGTCAGTTTAGCAAAGGATACAACTGGGCAGGTAACATATCAAACTGGTGGTGTTGTGTTGGATCCGACACCAGAAAGTGGTGAAACAGGCGTTTCTCTGCCAACTGATTTGAATTTCGGATCTCATCAAATTCAAACTAAAACTGATGAAACTTTAGTTGCAACAGTAGATGGCGTCCAAACTTCTGCTTTAACAACAGGGGCTGTTAGAGTTCGCGATAATAGAGGGGAAACTACTCCAATTGGTTGGAACATAAAAGTGAAACAAGCGGTTCAATTTACGAGTGTGACAAGTTCAAAACCATTGACAGGTGCTCAATTAAGTATTTACACTAATCCAACGATCACTAATAATTTTTCTAATATAACTGGCTTAAGTTCTCAGTCAAAATTAACTTTTGATCAGTTCGATGAAGAGAAGAGTATCTTTAAAGCAGCAGCAGGAGCTGGTGATGGTGAATCAACCTTAGGCTTAGACAAATTCGAGCTATTTGTAGCGAAAAATAATTCTAAAGTGAAAGAAAAATATCAAACTACATTAGTTTGGACTGTTTCTGAAACACCTTAGAACAGGCTTAATAAGTTAGCTAAAAGTGAGACTGAGGAGCTCTCAGTCTCACTTTTAGTGAATGGTGTTGAGAAAGGAATGATGAGTGTCGTGAGAAAGTTAAAAATGATGTTTGTGGTATTATTGGGAGTTGTCTTTTTTTACCTAGGAACAGGCGTAAAAGCCGAAACCAAAACTGCCTCGTTAGATAGTTTCGACGTTGTTGCAGAATTGCCAGAGAATCAACTAGATAAGAAGGTTAAGTATTTTGATCTGTTGATGAAACCAGCCGAAGAAAAAACGCTGAAAGTGAGTCTTATTAATCGTTTAGATACTAAGCTACCCTTGGAATTATCCTTCAATAAGGCGATGACAAATGGCTCAGGAGTTGTTGAGTATTCTGGTGTTTTAGAAGATTCAGCAAAATCTAACCCATTCAATATCGAAGATGTTGTGCAGTTGAGTGAATCGGCAGTAACTCTCCAGCCGAATGAAACCAAAGAAATTCAATTGAAGATCAACATGCCAAATGAAGCGTTTTCTGGAATTCTAGCAGGTGGGCTCTATGTCAAGCAGTTGGCTGGTGAAGAAAAAACTGAGGGGAATATTACTAATTTATTTTCTCGAGAAGTGGCATTGTTACTTCGAACTAGTCAGGCCATGGTTAAGCCAGAGCTTAGTATAATAAGCGCCTCAGCGATTCAAACCAATTCGAGAAATGTGATTGAAACAGTTATTGATAATACATCTGCTACGTATCTTCAAGATGTTACAGTCGAATCGACAGTCATGCTAGGCAATAGGAAGGTTCTAACGCGTAAAGAAGAGAATATGAAGATTGCTCCGAACACAATTTTTAACTATCGAATTCCCTTATCTGGAGAATCTTTTGGTGCCGGGGACTATAAGGTAAATGTCACCGTGACATCTGGAGAACAAAAGTGGCAAGGACACCCAACATTTAAGATTGATAGTAAGGAAGCAAAAAGCCTCAATCAGCAAGATGTTAGTGTGCAGGCGGGGAAAAAACCACTTCCTTGGTCAACGATCATTTTAGCTAGTGTATTAGTGGTTGTGATAATGGTACTAGGTTATTTATTGAAGCATAATCGTCAGCTAAAGCGTAATCTAGAAAAGAAAAAAGCTAAACGGAGCTCTTCACGACGACACAAACAACGCGCATAAAAAATGCCAAACATCAGAATATACTGGTGTCTGGCTTCTTTTTTATTGGTGTCAATAAATTGCTTAGTTGATCTATTAACGAGTTAGCTCAATTCGTTTAACATTCCACAATGCGATTCCTAGAAAAATGACACTTGAAACAATTAGAATAATCACAGGAATACCGATCTCATATTGATAGTTCATTAGAATTCCAAGCTCTTCTTTTACAACCTGAACAGCTTGAGAATCAGCTGATGTGAACGCATTTTGAGTTAAAATTCGGCGAATTAAGACTACACCACTGGTTAATGGAAAATATTTAACAACGAGTTGTGCAGCCTCAGGTAAATTGCCCATAGGGACATAGCAGCCAGTTAAGAAGCCAACTAGGGGGCCAATGATCGAGGTCATCGTTGAGAAAGTATCCATTCGACGGAAGAAGCTCGCCACAAAAAACATAAAGGAAGATGAGCATAGGACCATTAAGAAACTAACGACAATAAGTAAACTTAGTTGTTTAACTGATAAAAAGGCCCCATTTGAAATGAAAACAATATACAATTCTGCCACAAAAATGACGACTAAGGTAATAATGAATGAAATGATGAAGGTGCTAAAAAAGTAGCCTAACATCACGTTACTCTTAGAGATAGGTGAAATCATAAAATCTGTATAGATATTGCGCTCTTTATCACGGATCATTAAACTAACAGAGCCTAAGGTTGAGCTGGCAGAAGCAATTCCAATAACACCAGCTAACATCCAAGTATCGACAACTAATTGTGGGTGAGTCAGAACAGACAATTGATTTACGACACTATCTCCTAATAAAAAGACATATAACCCAATCATGATGATGGCACCGATAAATGACCCAATCACGGCTTGTTTGTTTTTGAAAAATAATCTTAATCCTCTATATACTAGTGCATTCATATGTTGCTCTCTCCTTTTCTACAATGGCTAAAAATACGTCTTCTAGTGTCAGACAATGATAAGTTTCTTTCAAGTTTTCAGGTGAATCATAGGCCATAATTTGGCCTGCTCCAAGCATTAAGATGTTATCAGAATCTCTAGCTTCTTCCATATAATGAGTGGTTAGGACCACAGTCATTTGATATTTCTTTTTTAATTGATGGACTAGTTTCCACATTTCTGCTCGAGAAACGATGTCTAACCCAGTCGTAGGTTCATCCAGAAATAGTAATTTCGGTGTATTAAGTAAGGCCCTTGCGATATCGACCTTACGTTTTTCACCGCCAGACAGGACACCATAACGTTTAGTAAGAAGGTGTTCACCTTGAACATCTGCTAGCTTTTCTTTGGCCAAACATTTGGCTTTTTTCCAATTGTTTGTATAAAAGTAGGCCCGTAAGACTAAGTTATCTTTAACCGATAAGTCAGGATCTAAGATACTAGTTTGAAAGACCACTGAAATGAGCGACTTATGCTCGGCTGAGTGAGCTGTTAGTGCCTGGCCTTCAAATAGTATTTCTCCAGAGCTGGGTTTAGTCAAACCTAAAATTAAAGAAATTAAGGTTGATTTTCCAGCACCGTTTGGTCCTAAAATGGAAAATAATTCACCTTGTTTAATTGAGAAAGATAGATCGTTAATTACCTTTTGTTGCTGATAATTTTTACTTAAATGATTAATGGTTAATAATGAGGTCATAGCTGTTTCTCCTTTGTTTGTCTTGTTGATAAATTAACTATAACCAATTTAGTTTAGAGAAACAATCGACTTTTACTAAGAGGTAGAAAAGGGCAACTAAGATGCAAAAAAACAAGATAAGAGGTTATAACTTATCTTGTTTATGTTGGTTAATATAGTCATTCATTGCCTCAGCGTCTTTTTTATCACTGCTAAACATAATAAATTTGATAAAGAAGTAGATTAGGATAACCACAACAAAGTTTGTCAGCAAGCCTTTGACTCCTAATTCCCAATGATAGAGGTAATTACCTAGAATATTCAAGCTGAAAATTAGGCAGATATACATTATTTGATTGATTAGTAACCTGCGATTAGAGTAGCTCTCATTATCATCTACTAGAAATAGCAGTAAGCCAGAGATAATCGAGATGATTAAAATATACTCAATAACATTAAAGAGTACGTGCTTTTGAGTTACCAGATTTAGCGTGACTAATATTGTAAAAATTAATGATGTTAAGCGAAAAGCTCTTTTTAAATAGTTAACTATTGCCATAATTATCTCCCCATTCCTAATCCATTTTTTAAATCAGGTACATATTTTCTAGAAATGGCGACTCGCTCGTTATTGCTTAAAAGTGCTTCAAAACGACCGCTTAAAGAGGGGGAGATAGCATTTATTGCTTTGATATTTAGCAACATCGACTTGGAGGTCCGAATAAATTTATAAGGCAATAGCTTTTCTTCCAATTGATATAACTTGTCAGAGCTTTGACAGACCATCTGTTGCGTGTAGATGAAGCTTTTTTTATCTACGACTTCTATATATAAGATGTCAGAAAAAGGTATTTTGTATAAGGCGCCATTTTCTTCTCCCATTAAGAAATGCTCTTCTTCTTTTAGGATGGACACTATTTGCTCAATGACTGGTGTGATTTTGTGAATAGCTAACTTCGCAGTTTCCTCTTCGTGGGAATCAATAAGTTCAATAGTTGTTTTCAATGTTATCTTATTCCCTTCTTTTTTACTATATTGATTATAGCATAAGGTAACTAGCTAAAAATGAAAAATGGTTCGTTTATTTGCTCGCAATCATGCAAAAAATAAGGGGGTTATGTTTTTTTAGTAATTATTTGAAAGTGGAAATTAGTAGGAAGGTAATTGTTTTGGTGAAAATAGTGAGTGATATTATGGTGCTAATAAGTCGAAACAAAGCTTGGTATCAAACTATTTCAAATTAACCAAAAGGTGTGGTAGGATAAAGGTAATATTAGGGAAATTAGGAAGTTACAGTATAAAAATAACTATTTTGTACTATAACTAAGGGATTGAAGGAGAGACTAGTCAGGTTCAGAAACTATAGGAGTGAAAAAGTGGAAGCGGGGGTACGGATGAAACGAATAGAGAAAATCTATTTATTTGTTAGTAAGCAGTCAAAAGAATTGGGTGAAACCTCGATTGCACTTGGAGGTGGTGTTACGACAAAGGATGTTGCAGAAGCCTTTGGGATTCAGCGGTCTAATGCCAGTAAAGATTTGAATGAACTGGTAAAAGATGGCTTACTCACCAAACTTGAGGGAAGACCAGTTCGTTATATTGAGAGTGGTTTAGCGTCGAGCCAGCAGCTAGCTAATAAGCCGCGAGTTCAAGAAATAGCTGTTGAGACAACTGATATTTTCCAGCGAGTCATTGGTCGTAATGGCAGCATGAAAGTACCAATCGAACAAGCAAAAGCGGCTATTTTATATCCGCCTAAGGGGCTAAATTGTTTAATTACAGGTGCTACTGGTTCAGGTAAAACGCATTTTGCTCATTTAATGTTTGAATTTGCTAAGGGGAAAAGTCTACTAACTGGTGTTCAAGAGTTGGTGGTGTTTAATTGCGCTGATTATGCTCATAATTCAGAGCTCTTAATGAGTCATTTGTTTGGTTATGCTGCGGGAGCTTTTACAGGTGCAACGAAGGAAAAGGATGGCTTGATTGCAACAGCAGATGGCGGCATGCTCTTTTTAGATGAGATTCACCGGTTACCGCCAGAAGGTCAAGAGATGATTTTTTATTTTATGGATCATGGACGTTATAGCCGTTTAGGTGAAAGTGCTAAGGAGCGTCAAGCTGATGTGCGAATTATTTGTGCAACCACAGAGGATTCAACCTCTTATTTACTAAATACCTTTGTGAGACGGATTCCGATTAGTATTCAATTACCGAGTTTTAATCAAAGACAAACTCATGAAAAGATTGGTTTGGTTAAGCTAATGGTAGGGATTGAAGCTGAACGAATTCAACGAAAAATTTCTTTAACAGAAGATGTGGTTAAAGCTTTAATTGGCAGTGTCACATATGGCAATATTGGGCAATTGAAGTCTAATATCCAGTTGATTTGCGCGCGAAGTTTTCTTAGTCATATGGATAAGGAAGAGATTCTAATTAGTCTTGAAGATCTGACTGAAGAAGTTAAGATGGGGCTAAGTCAACTTGCGAATGATCGACAGATATTAGGAGAACTGGCTCAAGGTTTGGAACCTATTATGGAGGTTTTTCCGGATCAAAAGCTACTGCCTCGTTTAATTGATTCTTATGAGTTACCGTTTAATTTGTATGAAATAATTGATGAAAAAGCGGCAATGCTGAAAAGCGATGGAATTGATCAAGAGTCAATTAATCAGTTTATCATGACGGATATTAATATTCATTTGAAATCATTTTATAAAAATCACCGATTAACCTTTGATAGTGAGGACAAGTTGGCGGAAATTGTCGAGCAAAAAGTGATCGACTTGACCAAACAAATTTATGAGGTTGCTAAAAGAAAACTTAATGATGGCTTTCAAGTGAATTTTATTTATGCGATGAGCTTGCATATCAGCTCTTTTTTGAAACGCCATCAGCTTGATCACCAAGTTGAACTAAGTAGTAACGACAGTATTAGAAAAATGGTCAGAGAGTATCCTGCCGAATATGAGGTTGCCCTAGACATTAAAGCATTGATCATGTCTGATTACGGGATTAATATTCCTCTTGAAGAGGTGGAATATTTAACAGTCTTGTTAGTCTCGCTTAAAAAGGAAAAAGAAACAGGTAGAATTGGGATAGTTGTAGCAGCTCATGGTAATAGTACAGCAACGAGTATGGTTCAAGTGGTAAAGCAGTTATTTGGAAGTCATAACTTGGTTGCAGTTGATATGCCGGTGGAAATGAAGCCGCGTGTTGCTCTTGAAGAAATCATTGTTGCTGTTAAGCAAGTTGATAATGGCAGCGGCGTGATTTTATTAGTTGATATGGGATCTCTTGGCACCTTTAGTGAGGAAATTCATCGTCGAACTGGGGTTCATGTGCGAACGATTGACATGGTGACAACGGCATTGGTATTGGAGGTAGCGCGTAAAACAGAGTTGTTGGATACTGATTTAGACCGATTGTTTCAGTCGTTGAAAAATTTTCGAGGTTATGGCCAGGCTCTTAATCAAAACTCAGAAGTCGAGAAAGAGGTCGTGTCCAGTGAAAAGTGCCAAAGAGCTATCGTAGCAATTTGTGCGTCTGGACAAGGAACAGCTAAACGAATGAAAGGGATTATTGAGAATTTCTTAGTAGAAGTAGGCGAAGATGACTTAGAGGTATTGCCAATTTCGGTAGTGGATATGCCTTCGGTGCTAGAAAAGATTCAGTCTGATTATCACTTAATAGCGATTACTGGTATTATTGACCCTAAGATAGGGGTTCGCTATATTCCGATGGAAATGCTATTTTCTGGCGAGGCGAAGGGGATTTTACAAGAATTGATTATGGATGCTGAAACGGCGTTATTTGAACCTGTTGTCCTAGACGATCAACAATCGTGGGACATTTGTGAAACTTATTTGAGAGAAACATTTACTTTTATTAATCCAGAAAAGGTAATGCCAGCTTTTTGGTCCTTTACTCAAGAGGTTATAAGAGTCTTTTTACCAGAGGTTGATTACGCGTTTATCATTAATATGATTATGCATTTAGGAGGGATGATAGAGCGGATTTTAGTTCAAGATTGTTTAACAATTGCTGATGAAAAGAAAAGCATCTATCAAACTAAGCATTTTAGCGAATTGAAAGAGGTCGCAGAAGAATTGGAACGAACTTTGTTTATCGAGATCCCTGATGAAGAAATGTACTATCTTTTACAAATTTTAAATAATACACTAGATTCGTACACTGATTAGTGTATTAATAAGTGGCGATACACTAATCAGTGTATCGTTTTTTTGTTTATTTATTTTTCGAAAACTTGATACGACAGATGTTTTTAGCAATACACTAAAATTGGCACGAAACTTGCTTATATATTAGAGAAAGAATGATTAGAAGGTGTAAAGGAAAGAAGGTGATTTGTTGGGGATTGATATTCGTTTGGTGAGAATTGATGACCGTCTAATTCATGGACAAGTTGCTACGGTTTGGGCAAAGCGTTTAGATATTCAACGGATAATCGTGGTGAGTGATGCTGTGACAAAGGATAATTTACGAAAGACGCTTTTACAACAAGCAGCGCCTCCAGGAATTAATGTTAATGTTATTCCAGTAGCAAAGATGATCGAGATTTATTCTAATCAGCTGTTTGATGATGTTAGGGTTATTTTATTGTTTACCAATCCAGTTGAAGTGGTAAAAATCGTTAAGGCTGGTATCTGGATACCTTCTGTTAATATTGGCGCGATGGGCTATTCCATTGGCAAGAAGATGGTGTCTAATACTATCGCAGTGGATGATGTTGACATTGAAGCGTTTAACTATTTAAATAGTCTAGGAATTGAGCTTGAAATCCGCAAAGTGATTGCAGATAGTCAACAAAATTTAATGGATGTTTTAAAAAAAGCTAAACTTACTTAGCTTTTAAATATAGAAAGAGTGAGAGGATGTGGTTTTGTTAGGGAAAGAGCAACGTAATAAAATAGGAGTGGCGTCAGAAAGGGCTCCTGTTTAGCTACACATTAGTATAATTTATTATAGGAGGTAGAGAGATGGTAGGAATTATCCTAGCAAGTCATGGTGAATTTGCTGAAGGCATCTTGCAATCTGGTGCAATGATTTTTGGAGAGCAAGAAAATGTTAAAGCGATAACGTTAATGCCAAGCGAGGGTCCCGATGATGTAAAGGCTAAAATGAAAGACGCAATTGCTTCTTTTGATAATCAAGACGAAGTCTTATTCTTAGTCGATTTGTGGGGCGGTACGCCATTCAACCAGGCGAATAGTTTGTTTGAAGAACACAAAGAAACATGGGCGATTGTTGCGGGTATGAATCTGCCGATGGTTATTGAAGCTTACGCGTCACGGCTATCGATGACATCAGCTCATGAAATTGCTGCACATATCCTTGGTACAGCTAAAGAAGGCGTGAAGGTGAAACCAGAAGTATTGGAACCAGAGGAGACAACAAAGGTACCGGTTGATGATGGACATCCTAAAGGGGCACTAGCACCAGGAACAGTAGTGGGAGATGGTAAACTTAAAATTGTTTTGGCGCGGGTCGATTCACGGCTATTACATGGTCAAGTTGCAACGGCGTGGACAAAATCAGTCTTGCCAACGCGAATTATTGTCGTTTCAGATGCTGTAGCAAAAGATGATCTTCGTAAGAAATTAATTGAGCAGGCAGCGCCACCAGGGGTTAAAGCAAATGTTATTCCAATTAGTAAAATGATTGAAATTGGTAAAGATCCTCGTTTTGGTGGAACTAAAGCATTGTTACTGTTTGAAAACCCTCAGGATGTGTTAACAGTGATTGAAGCAGGGGTTGACATTAATGAAGTAAATGTTGGTTCGATGGCACATTCAGTTGGCAAAGTAGTTGTAAGTAAAGTGCTATCAATGGGGCAAGATGATGTCGCGGCCTTTGAAGCAATGGAAGAAAAAGGAATCAAGTTTGATGTCCGAAAGGTACCAAATGATTCTAAAGCAAACATGGAGGATATTCTCAAAAAAGCGAAGAGCGAATTGGCTCACGTTAAATAGAGAAAATAATAATTAAACTGGAGGTTTATCATGTCTATTATATCAATTGTTTTAGTCATATTCGTCGCCTTTTTAGCGGGTATGGAGGGAATATTGGATGAATTCCAATTCCATCAACCGTTAGTGGCATGTACATTAATTGGGCTAGTAACAGGTAATTTGACAGCAGGTATTGTGCTTGGCGGGACTTTACAAATGATCGCATTGGGTTGGGCAAATATTGGAGCAGCAGTAGCACCAGATGCAGCATTGGCATCCGTTGCATCAGCAATTATTTTAGTTTTAGGCGGCCAGGGTGTTAAAGGTGTTCCCGCAGCAATAGCGATTGCTGTGCCACTTGCTGTTGCGGGGTTATTTTTAACAATGATCGTTCGTACGTTGGCAGTGCCAATCGTTCATATGATGGATACAGCAGCAGAAAAAGGCGATATTAGAAAAATTGAAATGTTACATGTTGGGGCAGTCTGTATGCAAGGGATTCGAATTGCAATTCCTGCAGGGGCGCTTTTATTTATCCCAGCGCAAACAGTTCAAGGATTCTTAGAATCAATGCCAGCTTGGTTGACAGATGGTATGGCAATTGGTGGTGGAATGGTGGTTGCCGTTGGTTACGCGTTAGTTATCAACATGATGGCAACGAAAGAAGTTTGGCCATTTTTCGCGATTGGATTCGTTGTGGCAGCTATCTCACAATTAACGTTAATCGCTCTAGGTGCTTTAGGAGTTGCTTTAGCCTTTATCTATTTGAACTTATCTAAAATGGGAAATTCTTCAAATGGTGGTGGCGGTGGAAATTCAGGTGATCCACTAGGCGATATTTTGAATGACTATTAATCCTAAAGGAGGAGAAGAGAAAATGGCAGAAAAAATTACATTAACTAAAAAAGATCGTTTGGCTGTTGCATGGCGTTCAACTTTTATTCAAGGCTCTTGGAATTATGAACGTATGCAAAATGGCGGCTGGGCGTTTTCAATGATTCCAGCAATTAAAAAGTTATATACAAGTAAAGAAGACCGTTCGGCTGCATTAAAAAGGCATTTAGAATTTTTTAATACCCATCCTTATATTGCGTCACCAATTCTTGGGGTTACCTTAGCGCTTGAAGAAGAGCGTGCTAATGGTGCACCAGTTGATGATGTCGCGATTCAAGGGGTTAAAGTTGGTATGATGGGGCCGTTGGCTGGTGTTGGTGATCCAGTTTTCTGGTTTACAGTACGTCCGATGTTAGGTGCTTTAGGTGCTTCCCTTGCAATGGGTGGCAATATCTTAGGTCCAATCATTTTCTTCGTTGCATGGAATTTAATTCGTTGGGCATTCATGTGGTATACACAAGAATTTGGCTATAAGGCAGGTTCTAAAATTACAGATGACCTTTCTGGCGGCTTGCTGCAGGATGTCACAAAGGGTGCCTCTATTTTAGGGATGTTTGTCTTAGCGGCCCTCGTTCAGCGGTGGGTATCAATCAATTTTCAACCGATTGTCTCAAAAGTTAAGTTAGACAAAGGGGCGTACATCGAATGGGATAAGCTACCTGCTGGTGGTAAAGGTCTACAACAAGCTTTTGAAGAGGTAGCATCAGGAAAAGCACTTTCTGCAACTAAAATAACGAGTTTGCAAAATAACTTAGATCAATTGATTCCGGGATTAGCAGCTTTATGTTTGACCTTCTTATGTATGTGGTTGTTGAAGAAAAAAGTAAGTCCAATTGTTATCATTCTTGGATTATTCGTAGTTGGAATTCTTGGTCATGTAATTGGTTTGCTATAATTAATATAGCATCCAGTGAGGATGCAATAGAAAAGGAGCAGGTGCAATGGTTCAATCACTTAATACAAAGGTAGATTTGGTAATAGATGCGACGGCCTTTACTGGGCTGACGGATTATGGCAAAATCATGATTGGTGATAAAGGATTCGAATTTTATAACTCTCGTGATTCGCGTAAGTTTATTCAAATTCCTTGGGATGAAGTAAATTTTGTCATCGCATCTGTGCTTTTTAAGGGGAAGTGGATTCCTCGCTATGCTATTGAAACTAAGAAAAATGGTACTTATACATTTTCTTCTAAAGAACCAAAGAAAGTCTTACGTGCGGTCAGAGAATATGTCAATCCTGATCACATGGTTCAATCATTGGGTTTTTTCGATGTGATGAAGCGGACTTTTAGAGCGATTGGAAAGAAGAAAAATAGTGTTAAATAGGTAGTTATAAAAAATTATTGGGGAGTGAGACGTTTGTCTCGCTCTTTTTTTGCGTGCGCCAGGCATGGCGACTAACTAGGTGGTGAAAGTCCACTGCGAGGGTACACATCGACCAATCGCTAGAGAAACGCAAGGTGGCATCCGTGAGGGTGTAGCTGAAGGAAGCGTGTACCAAACTCTTGGCTCGACGAACAGAAACCTGATACTAAGGCTCGATAAGTGGATGAGATTCCGCAACAAATCAAAGTCCAAAAGATGTGCGTAAACTTACCCAGTAAATCAGGCGAGTAAAAGAGGAAAGTTAGTTGTCTTACCCTGGGATATCTCACGGACGATTAAGGAGTCCCCTATTAAGAAAATCGGTCGAAAAAGGTTTATCGTGAGAAGTCAGCCGACGTCATAGTAGTGGAAGTGTTCTTCCATGAAGGACTGAACAATTTATAGTGTTTCTGCACCACGAATGCACGAAAGATATAGTTCTGAATGTGTTAATGACGAAGGTATGAGCGTATCTCAAAGAATAGTCAAAAGAGAATTATCGTTCGTTACGTGAAAGGGAGGGAGGAACGAGTATGGAACTTTTAGAACAAATCCTGAGTAATCAGAACATGAACCAAGCCTACAAACGTGTTTATCGTAATAAAGGGGCAAGTGGTGTGGATGGAATTACTGTTGAGGAACTAAAGTCGTACCTTCGGGAACATAAAGAAGAATTTCGTTCTCAAATTCGTCAACGTAAATACAAGCCACAACCAACGTTACGAGTTGACATTCCGAAAGGAAATGGAAAAATGCGTCAACTAGGTATCCCCACTGTAGTTGATAGAGTTATCCAGCAGGCAATTAGTCAAATTCTTACTCCCATATTTGAAAAGCAATTTAGTGAGTATAGTTATGGATTTCGACCAAACCGCAGTTGTGAAATGGCGATTATCCAAACAATGGACTATATGAATAATGGATATGATTGGCTAGTGGATATTGACTTAGAACGGTTCTTTGATACTGTTCATCATGATAAACTTATGCGAATTATCTCAAGCACAATAGAAGACGGAGAGGTTATTTCTCTCATTCGCAAGTATCTAGTAAGTGGTGTAATGAAGAATGGAAACTATGAAGAGACACTGATTGGTACCCCGCAAGGTGGTAATCTAAGTCCTTTGTTGAGTAACATTATGTTAAATGAACTGGATAAAGAACTTGAATCAAGAGGGCTACATTTTGTTCGTTATGCAGATGACAGTATTATTTTTGTCAAAAGCGAGAAATCAGCGAAACGAGTCTTACAGTCCGTAACGACCTTTATTGAAAAGAAGTTAGGACTGATTGTCAATGCGGAGAAAAGCAAGATAAATCGTCCGAATGACACGAAATTTTTAGGTTTTGGCTTCTACTTTGATAGTCGCACAAAGAAATACCAACCAATCCCCCATAAGGATTCCATTCAGAAGTTTCAGCGAAGATTGCGTCAACTCACCAAGAGGAGTAGAAGTATTTCTCTTAATGAACGAATCGTGAAACTCAAACAAGTCATTTATGGTTGGGTAAACTATTTCCGCAAAGCGAAAATGAAAACGAAACTCGCAGAAATAGACGCCAAACTTCGGTCAAGAATCCGAGTCATTGTTTGGAAACAGTGGAAGAACAATAGAAAGAGAATCCGTTCGTTGGTTCAGTTAGGGATACCGGAAGAAGAAGCCAAAGGCTTGACATACTGTCGGAAGGGGTATCGATTTATTGGGTTATCGAAAGTAGTTCACAGAGCTCTATCCAATAAACGACTAAAGCAAAGAGGACTCCCCTTTGCTTTAGATTATTATCTAAAAGTGCATACTGTAATATAAGTTGAACCGCCGTATGCTGAACAGCTTGTACGGTGGTGTAGTGCTAGTATAGAAATCGGAACAGTTAAACGTGGAGAGTTGAGGTATACTAAAAGAAAACAAAAGGAGACTCTCAATGGCTCAACACACAAAAGAATTCAAAGAATCTGTTTTAGC
>NZ_JCAQHY010000130.1:0-32420 GCF_059621045.1 Vagococcus sp. WN80Y | reverse complement strand
AACACCAACATTCTTGATTCGCTCAGTTTTTGGATCATTTCAACATGAATTTAGAAATAGCTAAGCACAATACCTGACTCTCTCGATTTAAGTTGTCCTTTATCTTGACATAGTACCAGAATACTCTAACTGTTACTTCGCAACACTAGTGAAAGAAAGATAAAGAGTCAGCACGAACGAAACTTGACGAGATTAAAATACAATGATTGCTATAAAACAAAAAGGCTAATGATAGTTGAGATGTACTCCCAAGATTACTAGTTTATCAACTCTAACAATCAACTCATTTGCAGATATGATTGTTTCCTGCTTCCATTTGGGACAGTAGAAAGAATAATGTCAAAGCTATATTTCACTCCACTTAAGCACGACTTCTAAAACAAAAAACGACGAATCATTTATCCGTCGTTTTAGCGTGATAGTCATTACATAAGTATTATTTAAATCTTTTCTGTCTGTTCTGGCGCGTATACCCAATAGAAAGATAACTTATTGCCATCTGGATCAGAGAATTCAAAGTATTTAAGGAGATCTGGTACATCCTCTAACACCTCGTCAGTTATTACTCCAAGTGTTTTTAATCGTTCAAATTCTGTTTCTACATTTTCCACTTCGAAACGTAAAACGTTCTCTGAAACATTAATTTTTTCTTCGTATAGTTGAATCCAAATAGAACCAACTGGATACTCAATAACGCCTTCAACAGGGATAAATTTCTCCTCACTCATAAAAACTTTTTCATACCAACTAGCAGATACCTCCAAATTACTTACTGGTAGACCTATTGTAATACCTTTTGTATTTATACTCATAATTATTCCCTCCATTTCCTTAACTTACAATTATTTTATCATTTCAAAATCAAATAATCTTATTCTAGATTGTGTTCTTTAAACGGGAGATTAAAAGCTTTCCCACATTAACTAATATTGGTGGGTCTTCTGGTATTGGTTCTCTTAGCTTAATCGTGTAGCTATTGCCAGAACATTTTGGAAAAGATAACTTTCCATCTTCTTTACCTCTTAAACTATTGCCTAAGTTAAAGTAAGATAGAACATTATTGGAACGGCTTATTGCACAGGCTAATAAATAATAGTCTCCACTTGGAATATTTTTTAATTTATTTCCTATTAAAATTTTAGTAGCTAATCCAGATATAGGCAGATGATTTGGTATAAGGGTCCGGAAAAGTCCAATAAATATGATTCCCTTTTCAAATCCATCAGGGACTTCAATCGTGACTGTACAAAAAGACTGATTCTTTTCTTCAAAATGCGCTATAGACTGATCCTTATCATCCGTTTCAAAACGTTTCATATCATAAAAAAGGTCATCCATTTCAGTTTTGTATGCTCTAGGGGAACTACCTGTATATTTTTTAAACGTATTTGTGAAGCTACCACTGCTTTCAAAACCTGATTGTTCTTGTAGGTCGATTACTCTCTTTTCATCATCAAGCTCAGTAATCGCTTTTTCAACTTTTAAACTAGAGAGGAATTCAACAACACTGAATCCATTTATTTCTTTAAATTTCCGACTAAAGTGATGTTTATCATAACCAAAGTGATCGGCAATTTCCTCACTTGTCATTTTTCTACTAACGGCTTCTTCTGAAATGAACGAAAGAATTTCAGGCATCTTAGTTTTCATTTTTCCCCCTCCTATCAGAGCACTATTTTCTAAAAAACGTATTTATAAATAAACGATATCAATGACTTAGCTTTGCATAAAAAGAAAGAGTTTTTCAATAGCATTATAACATGTAAACAAAAATAAGCTTATTGTTGTAAATATTTCGAACTTTTGATCAATTTTCGTGAATGGGGATCAATGGAAGTATATATATTCTTTCTATTTCTAATGAGTTAGAAAATTCACTTTCAGTTTGTGATTCTTTAATGTTAAGTTTCATTTTCATATGGGGAATCTAATTTGACTTATACTTCTTAATTGAACTATAACAAAACCGACTATTGTGTCGGTTTTTAATATGTGTATGAAGGGGTGTTGATATGAAAAAAGGAGAAAAGAGACGTTTAATGATACAAGAGCAAACAAAACAATTGATATATGCAAGAAGCTATAGTTCTGTAACTATGAGCGACATTGCAGAAAAGCTAAATTTATCTAAGGGTGGTCTTTACTATCATTATCATAGTGTTGAAGCTATAGTATTAGACATCTTTGCTAGTTCAACTGCGCCTATTTGGGATGAAATGAATACAATAACAAGCTTTGCAGAATGCTTGAATGTTTTACATTCTTATTTTAGTCAGGAAAAAATGGACTTACTAAATTTTAAGTTTTCCGTAAATAGTATTATTTACCAATACTATTTCAGTTTCCCAGAAAAAATACACACTGAAAAATGAATGAGGCGTATCAGAATATTATGATGCAATTAACAACAATGTTTTCAACTTTTACGAAAAAAGAAGAGGCGCTAGAACTAAGTAATCATATTTATATTGTCTTGCATGGGCTGACTAGCTTAGCTATGACTGGCAGCATAACAGAAAATATAATTGATGCTGAATTTCAGAATATAATTGATGAATTATATAGAAAATATGAAATAGGGGGGAGTAAAATGAATAAAGAAACGATTGTTAGTGAGGAGGATTATGGTAGCTTTCAAATTTGTATAAAAGAATTACAGATTGGATATGAAACATGGAGATACTCAATTAGTGGTAGTGGTAAAAAATTATTAATAGCCTTACCTGCTAATATAGGTGGGCATTACTTTGCACTTCCTTTGATAGAGGAACTACATACTTTTTATACTGTGATTGCTTTATCAGTACCACCTCTTCCCAAATTCAAATTATCAGCACAGGGATTGTCCACTATAATAGAACATGAAAATTTTACAAGTTGTGACGCTATTGGCCATTCTAACGGTGGTGTTCATATTCAAAATTTGATAAAGTTACATCCCAAAATAGTTGATAAAGTTATTTTTTCTCATAGTTTAACGTCAATGTCTAAAGAAGATGCCTATCAAGTAAATGAGACAGAACTTGCTTTTTATCAAAAGGCAAAATTTATTTTTAAAATCTTACCTTTATCGTTAGTGTTGAATATAATGACAGGTAAATTTGCTAAAGGAATTAAACTAAAATCAGGACAAGAGTATTCAAGAAAAGCTCAAATAAGAATGAAAGAGGACTTAAAGTTGTTGAGCAAACAAGACATGATTACGATTATAAATTGTATGGAAGAGTTTATTTTTAATCATGTATTTAGTTCTGAGGATTATACTAACAAGTCAGTTTTATTATTGAATAGTCCGACAGATAAATTAGTAAATGAAAAACAAAAAACAATAATGAGAAAGCTATGTACTAATGCAAAAGAATATTCTTTTGATAAAGGTGGACATACTCCTATGTTGTCAAATGCCAAAGAATACTATAGTATCGTGAAAGAATTTTTAATTGGTAGTATGACAGTTTAGTGTAACACCAAAAATTATCATAAAATTTCTTGTATAAGGTGGAATAGTATATGTGGAAGTAAGGTTAATTAAACAGTATAAAAATTGGAGGTTTATATGAGATACATTATTAGAGAAATGAAGCCACAAGAATATCCAGTTCTTGAAGATTTTCTATATGAAGCTATATTTCAAAAAGATCCAAAAAAATTATTGCCTAGAACAATTATTACAGAACCTTCTTTACATGTGTATATTGAAAATTTTGGACAATTAAAAGATGACTATTGTCTATGTCTAGAGGTTGATGGGAAAGTCGTTGGTGCTGTTTGGGTAAGGATAATTCTGGGGTTTGGTAACGTTGATGATAAAACACCAGAATTTGCCATATCTCTTTTTAAAGATTATCGGGGGCTGGGGCTAGGATCGAATATGTTGAAGCAAATGCTGGGATACCTTAAAAATAAAGGCTATAAAAAAACTTCATTGTCTGTACAAAAAGATAATCAAGCGCTAAATATGTACTTGAATATAGGTTTCAAAATTATTGATGAAAACGATGAAGAATACATTATGATATATTATCTTAATTAGTACTAATTTACATTTAATAGTTAATAAATACACCTCCGTTTTCTTCATTTTTACATGAATTCAACGGGGTGTTTTTATTTTTGTCTCAACCTATGGGGTCAGTTCATAGTCTATTAAAAACTACTTGGTACTTTTTTTAGTATTCGACTACTCATTTTAACTCAATTCAACTATTGTTACTATCTATTCAAATTTTATCATTTTTATGAAACATAGGAAGGTTATTGATTAATTATTTTGAGTCATTTCTAATAGCTTTGCTTTAAAATTCTTTGCATCTGGTTCAAGCAATCGTAGTATTGCCATGAGAGGAATAGCGGTCTCTACTTCCGACATTGTATAATCTCCTGTTTTGACAATTGTTCTTAGATATTTATTGGCTAGCATAGTGTAATTTAGATGTTCATACACATCACCCATACAGATTTGTACCAGTACTCTTTCAAAGTCTTTCTTTGTCCAAAATGCCACATTAGCTTTGCCTTTCGGAAGGGCCTTAATCTTATGAGCCGCAAAGACGTATTACGCTTATCATGTAAGGATAGAAAAACTTTTACCATCCCATTTAATAGTAATAATATCGACATTTTTGATTTTAGGTTTTTTTCGTAACATTTCTTTTGAAAACAAATACAGCAATGTTTTAATAGCAAAAGCATGAGTAACAATGAGGACGTTTGGGTTATTCAAATGAATAAAATTATCAGCTGTCTCTTTGAGAAAATTTTCCAATCTATCCGTAATCATATGAAACGGTTCAACCATACCTGTTGTGTCGGATTTATAAATAATCTCCTGAACTTCCGGCAGACGGAAATTAAGTTCTGAAAAATCATTTTGTATCTGTAATTCATTCATCATACTGGAAATAAACTTATTATTATTTTCTGCTTCCCAGCAGCCCAAACACCACTCACGGAGCCTTTTATCAGTAATAACTTGCAGTTTATTTTGCCCCTGCGCAGTTAATATGGTTTTTCCGGTCTGTAAAGCTCTGGATGCATCACTGGAAAATGCAGCCGAAAATTGGACATTTTTCAGTTGCAGCCCTAGTTGTGAGGCTGCTTGGATTCCTCTTTCAGTTAATGGGGAATCTACCCAACCTTGTGCTTTATGTAAATGGTTAAGTAATGTTTCCCCATGTCGAGTAATATAGAAAGTAACTGTTGAATTCATGTTTTATCCCCCTAAATAATCTTATGTAATCGCTTCACCTTATCAGCAATAGTCGAACCAAGAAATTACTAACATTGTACCAAAACACCCCGCCTAAAACAACGCTTTACTTTAGCGTTGTTTTAGGCGGGGTGTAGATATTATTAGGAGAATATACACCGTTTGTTCTTCGGCAGTGATGCCGAAAAGCATCAAGAATTAGTCTTTGAAAGTAAAGAAAAATGCTATGTTGGTTATAACAATAATCTTTCTGATGCAGACCAAGAATATGTTCGAATCGATATGGCAAATCCTTTGGTAGTTCAAAAAAGACTAGGACATTCTGATATTCAAATAACATTAGGAACTTATTCTCATCTTTATCCAACTGTTGATAGAGAAGTTGCTAATAATCTAAGTGGAATAGTTCATATTTAGACGGCTAACAAATCATTAATAAATTGGAATGGAAATCAGTATTTAGAAAAATGGTTCTGTTGCAAAGTTTTTTCTAAAGGGTCCATCTAGTGTAAAATGGAAAGAAACGGAATCTAAGGGGAACAGTTATGGCTCATTTTAAAGGCAAACAATTCAAACAAGACATTATCGTGGTAGCCGTAGGCTACTACTTACGGTATAACTTAAGCTACCGTGATGTTCCAGAAATTCTTCGTGAACGCGGAATTGACGTCTGCCACACAACTGTCTACCGATGGGTTCAAGAATATAGTCAAATCGCGTACTGTCTTTGGAAAAAGAGGAATCGCACGGCAGGTGACTCGTGGCGAATGGACGAAACCTATATTAAAGTGAAGGGCAAGTGGCATTATTTATATCGCGCCATTGATTCTTCTGGGCTGACACTCGACATTTGGTTACGTAAGAAACGTGATAGTCAAGCAGCTTACACTTTTTTCAAACGATTAGTTAAGCAATTTGGTGAACCCAGGATTCTTGTTACAGACAAGGCGCCATCGCTCTCTTGTGCGTTTAACCAGCTTGAATCAGAGGGTTATTTCGCTTCTACCACTCATCGAACCAGTAAATACATGAATAATATCATTGAGCAAGACCATCGACCTATCAAAAAAAGACACAAATTATATCGGTCCATAAGGACCGCGTCAGCGACAATTAAAGGAATGGAAATCGTTTATGCCTTATACAAAAAAAGTCGAAGAAATCTCTTCGACTTTTCAGTATGCGATGAACTCAAGCAACTAATGAGAATAGCAGCTTAGAATCACCTGGTGAAAAGTGTTGGTTTTGCTTATTTATAACTTTGCAACAGAACCTACTAGGCGATGAATTTAATGATCAAGTAAAAAATATACTCGGAACTTACTCTGATTTACAAGTAATAAAAGGTGTATCTAAGATTGGGAAGCAACGTATTTCTGATGAAAAGAACAATACTTTGGGTGATATAGATGTTCTTGCTATTAATCAAAATCATAAAAAACTATTTGTTATTGAAACAAAAGACTTCAGTTTTTCAAGAAATCCATATGAACTAGCAATGGAACAAGAAAAAGTTTTTACAGGAGATAAGGCATTCTTAACTAAGCATTTAAAAAGAAGCGACTGGATTCGTAAAAATTTAGGATGTGTGATTGATAACTATGGATTAGAAGCCGGGGATTGGAAAGTTGTTACTATATTTGTTGTTTCCGAGCAATTGATGACAAAAGGTTTACTAGATACCAAAGGAGTCAAATTCATTTCATTAAAAGAATTAAATTGTAACTTGTTTAAATAAACACTGATTTTGGTTTATATATTTTTTAGTATTTTAGCTTTAAAAGTTTCAAACACTTTCAAAATGACTGTTTTGAAATGAAGTCAAGAAAAATAAGAACACAAAAATTCCCTGCCGAGTATCATCTTAGCAGGGGTTTATTTTGGTAGGGAAAATGGTAGGGAACTATATCATTTTTAATGAAAATCAAGCATTTCATAAGTTGAAAAACGTTGATTTATCGGCATTCCCCATCCTTATTATGTTGGCTCTTTATTCCCACTCTAACCAATCCGCTAGGGTTAAAAAGTAAGCGAGTATTGGTATAGTTTTGGATTATATTTTATCTGGTTACACTTAGGGTTACAATATTAATTATATCAGACTTACAATTCAACTCAAGATTTTGTTTCTTATGTTTGCTTGAAATGGGTAAAGTAGAAATGATTATGCAAAAGGATGGTCACAGTGAGAGTTACACATTTTTTAATTGATAGGTCTTTCCATCTCTTACAAGTAGTAGTAACTCAACCATTTCTTTTGAGTACCTGTGCTGACTTTGACCTGGAGTTCCCATATCAACGTGGTAATCATTATTATTTGCTTTTAAATCTACACCTGTTTCTTCGAAGATTTTTTTGATTAGTAAATTGGCATGGTACCAATAACCATAACCAAGCTTTTCTGCAACTTCAGATAATCTGAGTGGGAATCTAGATAAAAATTGTTCTGGGTCTGTAATAGTAGCTAAACCGAGTAGAGTTTTATGATTATTTTCATCTTGTATTTTAGAATTAATACCGATAAATTCCTCAATCTTCTCTATAGTGTTTACTGGCTGAATACTTACCATATCTACTTCTAGATTACTGATGGTTTTACTCTTTACTATGTTATATATGTTATCTTGGAGGTCACGTAGCTCACTTAGTTCAACCAGAGAAGGTTGATATAATTTTTCAAAAATATTTATAAAATCATTTAATTGTACATAATTTATTCTTATGCTTTTTCCATTACCTAAATCAACAGTTTTATCGGTAGGAGGAGCGAAGTCAGGATCAATTTTATCTTTTTTCCATTCTACAAACCAAATGTTTTCGACAATTTGATCAGAATTTTCAGATACTATTTCAGAAATATCTGCTAGAATACTTTTGATATTTTCATCTGTTATAGAGTAACCAAAGAAAAAAATAGGGTGCTCCATAAAATACGTTAATAACTTAGCACTTAAATATTTTTGTTTTTGATTAAAAAAATCGTAATCATCTTGTGAAATAATAATTTCTTCTATTTCATCAGTGGAACCATGTATTTTTAAAATGTGTCCAATAGAGGTAGAATTTTTCTGTTTTATAACTTGTTGTCCCACTACAACTTTGAAATTAGGGAATAGTTTGTCTAATAATCTATCATAATTAGTGGTAATTATCGCATGGGGGTTAAGTATGCTTAAAGCTTTCAGTTCTTTTTCATACTCATGGTCTTCAATACTAAATTCATTTTCTAAACTATTTAAGTATTCGGAAATTTTATACTTCAAAAAAATGTTTTTACCAGATTGACTATCGTATAACTTTTCAGGAAATATACCTGTATCTTTTTCTTCCCAAGCAAATTTTTGATACTCTTCAATTAACATATTAGCAATTTTAGGATAATCACTGTCAGTTTGCTGTGTGTAATAGCCAATGGGCATTGTCATTTTTGGATTCAACTCAATCAATTTTTTTAATAAGTTTTCCCAATCGGGGGCACCAATATAACGTCTTGATATCCCCGATCCAATAAATAATATAGGCCTTGTTCCACTATCATCAAGTATACTAGTAATTTTAGACAACGACATTTTTAAATATGTTTTGTAATCAGACATGGCTGCTCCCCTTTTCACAATAATTATTTCATTACGTTAATTATACCATCAAATAGCCATTATATTAGAATTTAATTTAGTATCTGAGGACTTGATTCCCATTAAATTTAACTTGATTCTCTTTAGAAGTTTGTATTTTGATATTTCCTGTAATATTCTCCGCAATTATTTCATCACGGTTAGGATAATAATGAGAATAGTGTCTCAGGGTAATCTCAGGTCCTGAGTGACCTAATCTTTTACTTAACATAAGAATATCCACATTAAACTCATTGATTAAATACGAGGCATGAGAGTGCCTTAAACCCTTTGCTTGAATTCTATGAACTCCAGCCAGTCTTGAATAACGCTCAATAATTCGAGCAATTGTTGATTTCTGCATTGGGTTTCCATCATAGCTGAAAATGAAATTAGAGGTACATTGTTTTGATTGTCGTATCTTCCAATCTTTCAGAATTTGAAGTGTATCATCATCTAACGAAATAATTCGCTTTCCACTTTCTGTTTTTGTATAATCTTTTCTAACCCAAATATCTTTATTTTTGATTTCAAGCATATGTTGAATACTCAGTGTTTTCTTTTCAAAATCAATATCAGACCAATAGAGTGCGCAAGCTTCATTAACTCGTACACCAGTTGTAAAGTAGGTCCATAACATAATAAAATTCAAGTGTTGATAGTAATCATCAATACAAATTTGAGCAATGACTTTTTCAAATTCTTCTTTCGTCCAGAAAGGAACAGAGGCCTTCCCTTTTGGAATAGCTTTGATTTTCTTTGATACGTTAGATTCTAAGTAATCTAATTCAACAGCTTGATCTAAGGTTTTCCGAAACATTCCAAAAGTAAGAGCAGCAGTGCTTTGAGCTAGACCTGCTCCATTCTCTTCTTTTGGAGTCAGTAACCAAGTGCGATATTCTTGTACGTCATGAGTGCTAATATCTTTCAGTGCCTTATGTCCGAATCTATCTCGTATTTTTTCGAGAGTTCCTTCAGCACGTAAAAAAGTACTGGATTCAACATCAGTTTTATAAGAGGGGATATAGACTCGGTTCATAAATTCAGAAAATAGCATGTGGTTATCATAGTTAAGCTTTACATCTTTTTCGGCTTCTTCTTTCAGCTCTTTGAGAAATTGTTGAGCTTCTTTGAGTGAATAAATAGGTTTTTTGTCTTTTCCAACCATACGTTTAATGACAATTGACTTGCCTGTGTTCATATTCTTCCCAAATCTGAAATGAATAAAATATCTTTTTGGTGTAGCAGACGGGTCGTATAAATAGATGCCGTTATAGCCTGTTGTTCTGTCAATTTTTTTCTTTGTCATAATAATCAGCTCCTTTAAGGCATTTTATCAAGCGAGCGACGAGGGTCAATGGTTGCTTGAAATTCCTTTTTGTAGCGTTCATAGAATTGTTGGTGAGACTCATAATTTTTTTCTGTTGGAAATCCTTTCTTGCGAGGAAACTTCTTCTGTCTCCATTTTTTTACTTGCTGAAAATCAAGAAGAGTGGACGGACTTAATTCAAATAATTCTTGGAACTCTGAACTAATTGAGAGAGCAGATAATGAATGTTTCTGCTCTCTTCGAGTAATTTCTTTTGAAACATTTTTCCATAAATTAGACATTTTCAATATCTCCAAACAATTTACTGAAATCCTCTATAAGTTCGTTTTTCGAAGGAAATGGATTATGTTTAGACCATTTATTCTCTTGCGCATATTCATTCAAAAGTTTAAATTTTTTTTCATCATTATCCCAAAAATGAGGAATAATAGAATTTTTTGTAAATTCCATTGGGTTAATGCGACGAAAAAGTTGCTCGGGTGAATCAGGGTTCATTGTTTCCACATCTTTAACTCTATTTAGTTCTGTCTCAACAATGTAGGTATCTTCTGAACTTTTAGAAGCAAAATAGAAGTCATTAGGAGAATATGGTGTTGTGATAATGATAATTTCAGCAACCAATCTCTTGTCGTAGTATCTACTACCAGCGGAGACCTCGAAATTATATGGATCAGTTAATTTAAGAATTTCTTCATATGGGAGCGTCTCAGGTCTCAAATCATCTGCGATAATTATTTGTTCGTTTTCATAATTAGAAAACAAGTCACGATTTGAACCTGTGATATAGTAGGACATATTTTTTTCATGTGCAAAATTTTTTGCCCATGAAGTCTTACCTGTACCAGTTTCTCCGAAGCAAAAGTAGGTTTTAATTTTTCGTTTACTTTCTTTCATTTCCTCTTTAAAAAATTCAAAATCGGCTGTAATTAATAGGTCTTTTTTTATTGTATCGATATGTTTTTTATTTTTGGAAAATTCTAGAGGTGTTAATTCTTCCTTAATATCTTCAAGAGAAATATTGCCATATCCGTAATCATTTAGTAAATCAGTTATTATCTCTTTTCTTGGTTTGAAAACTTCTGCGACAGTTTCTTCAATGAACTTATCAAAATCAAAAGAAGCGACAACTTCTGAATTTTTATAGGGAGTTTTACTCATCTTGACTCCATTTGAAAAATGAACTAAATAGCTGTACAAATTCTTATAGTTTCTATCCCATTTTGCGATATTAGCAACATGTTCATCATTAAATTCTTTAGCAACAACATGGAGATATCGTTGCCTTTTGAAACGTAAAGCAACATGAATGTGCGGTTCAACGGGTTTTCCGTCTTTTAAATCACGATCATGTAGAATTAGAGCGTATTCGAATGGCTTAATTTTTCTTTCAATATATTCGGCTAATTCATGTAAATCGGTAGGTACTCCATTTTTTTCTAGAAAAGGGAGTTGGTTGACATACATCATATTGGTGCATTTAAGTGCTGTACTCATAAAGTGTTCGTCCTTTCTTGGATAAATACTTATTTTGAAAGTTATCCAAATGAAAATTAAAATGCAGGTGTGATTGGCTTTTGGCTACTCTTGGATAAATATTACTGCCATTTAAACTAGCCCTAAATGGCAGTAATATAAGAAAAATTGAGTAGCTTGGATAAAAAAATCAATTATTTTTTTCACTTTTCAATTGGCTAAGTAGATATAATGATTTCAAAAATTCTTTTCTCAAATTGACCTAAGTCTTTTCAATAGCAATGAAGTGTTTGCTTGAACCAGTGCAAGTCCTCAAACGCTCACAACCTCTAACACTCATTAAGCATGATTGATAGCAACTGCTTCTACAACTCATGGAAGGCCTCGAGGGCCTTCTTTAATGAGTATAGAAGCAGGTAACAACAATCTAATTCGGTTTCGGTTGACGGAAATCGGATAGCACTAAGCAAACAAGTCCTTCATTCCTATTGAAATGAGACAAGTCAATCATTTCGAAAGAATTTGGTATGAAATCATATCTACTTATAGCCTTGAAAAGGCAAAATTATTGTGAGTTTAGTTAAGCACTCAGTTTTCTCACAACTTCTTCTAGCGCTAAATCTAATGTTTCGGCATATTCTTCTAATACATCAATGATATAAAGTTCTTTTGGTGAATAAGAATTATTAGGGTAGGCTTCCTCTAAATAATCAGGAAGTTTCTCTATATCATCAGAACTCTTTTCAAAAAAAGCGACTAATATCTCGTATTTATCCATTGCTAGACATCCTTTCTTTCTTTGAGAATGTTAATTCCATCAGCGGAAAAAGCGATTGTTAATGAAGAAAATGTACCTGAACGTTGAATAGCAGGTTTAGCTTGAAAATTAATGAAGCTAATGTCACCAAGTTCTTGTTTTTTCACTAAAGAGCGAAGCTCACCATTGTTTGAATCGAGTGGTAACAAAACAGTGACGGGTGTGATTGCTTCAATAGAGGCTCCATATGTTTCGAGAGCATTAACTGCATTTAGATCGTATCCCACGATCATGATGTCACGCTCAGTCTCTTCCTGCCAAACTGTTCTAATACGACTTTTTTCAACATCTACACGCATTTCTGGGGTAGATATAGGTGTTCCATCTGCCGTTTTAGTTAAATCGATTATTGCTGAAACGGAAGAGAGGGTGAAGGGTGAGAGTGCTTTAATTACATTATTGATTTCTGTTTGAACGGTTTCTTTGTTTGTAGTTTCATTTTTAGGCTTGTTGTCAACCATTTTGGTGACCTCCATATAATGTATTTGCTCTAACAAGAAAAGTACGTTTCTTCTCTTAATAAGCAGTTTTTTTTGGTCAAAGGGATAGGCAGTGACCAAGTTCCTATTCCTTAAGTTAATTATAATTCGTGTTTAGTGACGAAAATACTGTCGCTTTTTGGATTTTTTGACTATTAATATAACTAAAATAGACTCATCTTTCGACGACATCCTCTGGCACGCTTAATTACACGCGACTTTTATTAAAAAGAAAACTTTAGACTGATCAGATCTTTCGTTTATGTGGCTGGAAAACAGCACTCCAACCGTTATTTCTCTTGCTATTAACTCAATCATAAATGCTCAAATTACCTTTGTCTATAGTGATTTTTTAATATAACGTACGAGATTAAAGCTATTATTTTTCTCGAAAGAAGTACTTAGTTAGAAAAATAAAATAAAATGATTAAATAATTTATTTATCTTGTGAAATATTTGAGGTTAGGACTTATTTTTGATTTAAGGTAAGAAAAATGAATTACTTGAAATTTTGTAAAAATTAGATGAATAAAAAAAAGTCAGCCAAATTTTGACTGACGTTCCTTAGGTAAATTTATTTGATTTATTTTTTTATTAAAGAAGGTTGCCCAGCATTTTTAAATATAGATGTATTTGAAGACATTTCTAACTTAAAATTGCTGTAACTTAATTTAGCTTCGGTATTTTTTTCTTCGTTTATATCTCTACTCATATATCCTTTTACTGTTGTTTTTATATCTACCGGCAAGTATTTATTTTCATATATACTAGATTGATAACTGTCCATAAATGAAACATATTCTTCGTAGGTTTCTATTTTTAAACATGATCTCGTCACTTCTGATAAATTTTCAGGTTCGGTTTTGTCAATAATATCTAATAGGTTAGATGCTATTGGATTAACCTTGATTTCATAAGTACCTTCGTAGTTTAAATTAGTCTTTTGAAATGAGGTGTCTGTTTCAGTCATTAAAATTGTATTATCTTCCTTGAAGGTCATTGAAACCGTACTTCCCCAACTACTTGTATCAGTATATTCAAAAGTTCCAATAATATTTTTCTTGAAATCCTCTGCAACTTTTGTGGCAACCTCTGTAGCTTGTTCAGTAAGCGAGAGTTGTTTATCTTCACTAGATTGAGTAGTAGAGCTGCTAGACTGGATAGTTGATTCAGTTGAGAGCTGTTGAGAGCTACTTTCTTTTGTTGAGCTTACTCCAACACGGGAACTACTATTTTTTGTTTCTTCGGTTCCTTGTTTTTGCCCACAACCAGATAGGGTGATTAATAAAATAATTGGTAAGAGTATTTTTTTCATTTTATTCTTTGCTCCAATCATCTTCGGCTTTCTGTTGCTTAATGCTGCCTTCTTTAAAGTACTTTAGCATTTCTCCAGTAGTACTTGATTCAATTTCTACAGTGTCATCTTTAGCAACATATGAGGTTGTAGTACCATCATCCCAAATGATAGTGCTCTCTTTAGTATCAATGTCACCAGTTTCTGCGGACTCTCCTTCAAAATTCACTGTGCGAAGTGCTTCATCACCTTGAACAACAAGTTTGACCTTGATGTTTCCACCATAGCGGTAATATGTGCCATCCTTAATACTGACTTCTTTTGTAATACCACCACAACCAGTTAAAATTATTGTACTTAAACAGATTATCCCTAATGCTTTTAATATTTTTTTCATTTCTAATTCCTCCTAAATAATCTAAATAACATGATACATTTCTTGCTGGGCATTACTTGCCTATTTAATTTTATCAAAAACAGTCAAAAATAGCTATATTTTATTAATTCATTTGCCAGTAGTTTTGTTGAGCGTAAAAAACTAGCATTGTAGTGAGGAGATGATTACAATGACTGATTTAAATTCTGTCTTAATAATGAGAATAAAAACTTTGCGAAAGCGACTGGGCATTAGCCAAGAAAAGCTATCATTATCAGCTTCACTAGATGCACGATATGTTAATAAAATAGAGAATGGAAAGTTCAATCTTTCTGTTCCGACATTGGACAAAATAATTGAAGCATTTGGAATGTCTTATAAAGAATTTTTTGAATTTGATGTGGAAGAAAATGCCGAAATTGAGAAGGTGAATAATCTTTCCCCAAAAGAAAAGGAAGATTTGTTGATTCAGTGTATAAAAATAAGCAATTTGATTAATAAGGAAGAAGAGTAGTTGAATAGTAAAAAAAGGGTATTGATGATATTTCTTCAATTATTGAACGGAGAAAAACTTACGAAACGTGAGTTGATGGATTTTTATGGAAAAGATAGCTCTACTATTCGGCGAGATATGGCGATTATTGAAAATGCTATAGAAGAAAAAGCAGAGGAACGATTTCTTAATAGAGAAGTTAATCATGATGATTTTGAGGAGTATTTGGAAGTTCATTCGCTTGATAGAAGTGAAAAAGGATATTACAAACTAAAAGGCTTTGATAGAATAAAGTCTAATGAAAGTCTTACTGATAAAGAACTGTTTATTATATTGAAGATTTTATTAGCCAGTCGCTCACTGAATAATAGAGAGCTAGATGGACTGTATAATAAATTGATTTCTATGGTAGGAAATCAAAAAAAATTTGATTATTTCTTTAAAAATGAAAAGTTCCATTATATCGGTGTTTCTGAAATTGATTTAATCGATAAGGTTGAATTGATTTGCGAAATTATTCTTAAAAGAAGTGTTGTCGAATTTGAGTATACAAAAAATGGTCAAACAGAGACGTTTCAAAGGACTCCTAACGCAGTTTATTTCTCAGATTTATACTTCTATGTGATAACATCAAGTCAATCAGGTAAAGATGATGAGTATTTAGAGGATTTGAACAAATTTCGGATTAGTAATATAGAAAATCTTCGTGTAGTTAAAACGAATGTGAGAATGGAATATAAAGAGCGTTTTGAAGGTGGAGCATTAAGAAAACAAACAGCTTTTCCATTTTTAGGAAAGCCTATTATAATGGTAATTGAGTTTAATTATGACCCAATCTATGTATTGGAACGATTCCCTGATTCTAAAATAATTAGTGAGAAGGACGGGATCTACCAAATCGAAATGCAAGTAAATGATGGGTACGGTATGAAAATGTGGCTGTTAAGTCAAGGCAAAATGGTCAAGGTGATTTCTCCTAAGCATATGCGAGATTATGTCATCAATGATATGAAGGTTGCACTTGAAGCATACGGACTAGAGGTGCAACCTAAGGAGAGTAACTGAATATAGGAAGATATTTTAATCTAAGATGCCTTGTTTAGATAAACAACTGTATGACATTAATCTATTGAAAAATAAGTCTTTGTGGGGTATTAAAAGTTCTGTGAAGATTCTCAATAGTTTTATTTATTTTGCAATTTTTAAAATCTGTAATGCATTCAATAGACTGCCCATTTGCCCATTTAACACGTTTCTTATGAACAGCTTTAGGATCTACTAGTAGTTCAGAGCTACTTACTTCATAGATAGCAATGATTTTTTGTTCTGGTTTTTCATAATAAATGCCAACTAAGTATTCGATTCCTTTTGCATTAGCTTCATTAATAGGCCAATTTCCCAGAATTCTATTTTTAAAAGTTTTTTGTTCTACCGAGGTTAATGAGTTTCTTTCTTCGTGCAGTGTTGCTTGTATGATTTGTTCAATGACTTCATTTTCTGCTTGTAATTCTTCAAACTGTTTGGGGTCTTTCATTTGTAGTTCTCTTTTTCTTTTAGGACTCAACTTTGTTTTTATTGGAACGCCCCAGATTTTTGATAGATTTCCTTTGTTTTCAAGTAGTTTTGTATCTAATAATAGTTTATTCATGATTTTCCTCCGTTTATTTGATTGTTAATAGTCAGCTATTTTATTGTAATAAACGGTATAGGCATAATGTGACTAGGTGAGCTGTATAATAAGAGTTTTGAAAGGAGGGTTTTGATGAATAGAAAAATGGATATTAAAGTGATTCTTTTGTGTGCTATTGCGGTAGGGATGAATGTTATTCTTGGTTCTGCTATTGCCTATTTGAATATTCCTTTAGTCTATCTAAGTGGAATAGGCACAATTTTTATTGCGGTAAACTTTAAGATGAGATATGGGGTTATCACAGGCTTCACTACTCATTTATTGTTAGCGATAATACACGGACCATCAGCCTTAGCCTTTGGCCTATCTAGTATGGTTAATGCAATTGTGGCAAATTTATGTTCGAGACGTAAGTTTAATGTGGTTCAAGCGGTAGTAACTGGTATTCTAATTTCTTTAATTGGTTCGCTAGTGAGTGTTTGTATTCGCTTAGTTTTGTACGGAGGTTTTTCAAACTCGATTACAGATGTTCTAATTTTAGCAGTTAGAAGTTCAGGTGTTGCCATGTTTATAGCTGCTTATATTGGCGCTGTAACAGATAGCATTTTTGATAAGATTCTATCTTGTTTGCTAGTAATGCAATTAAGCAAATTACCACAACTCCGAAAATTTTTTACTTCATCTGTTTTTACTGATGTTGAAGAAAGTAGTTAAAAAAGAGCGATTTACTCAAAAAAGGGTAAGTCGCTTTTCTCATATTTAGTCGGTGTCTAAGGCCACAACGAATTTAGGAATGGCTTGTAACTTCCGGTTTTTCCAAAATGAAAAATGATTTATTATTTCACAAAATCACAATGCTTAAATGATGAGGCTAAAAGAATTACGGCTTGTATAATTTGTCGTTTTTCCAAGTTAATATTTCTTGAGTTGTTATATACAATTGGGGGTTATTTATTATAACTAATAACAATTTGTTTTTCACTCTAGTTAGAGCTTCGAAAATGCAACTATCTTCGTAATAAGGGTAATACTCAGTGTATGTAGATACTAACTTTGCATCTTCATCATATTTAAAATATTTATCCAAAGGCACAAGAACATTATCATATTCTTTTCCAATTACAGAGTGTGATGTTTCAGATGACATACATATTTTTGGTCTTTTCAAATTATTACCTGTTTTTGTTACATATTCTGTTAGCTCTATAGAGACGTAGTTTTCTTCTTGACGCATATATTCTATATACGTACCTGCATCTAGTTTGTTTTCAAAGTAGACAACGTTTACGTTATCATAATCAAACGGTTGGACTCCTTTTGCTTTTAGATTTAAAAATTTTTGTATAAAAGAAGACATTACCAAATCAGTTCTAACTTTTTTTTTCAATTCTTTGATTTTTATATCAGGACTTGATTTCAGTTGGTTCTCAATGTAGAGTTTTTTTTCTTCAGGATGTAGTGTTTGTTGATGATCTACTGAGAAAATAACTTTTTTATTATTTGTGTTCATTAACCAGTCATATTGATTTTTATATAGTCTTTGAGCTTCGTCAACCAAAATGATATTGTGAGCATTTAAAATGTTTTCTGTTATGTTTTTTATAGAAAGTATATTTAAGTCAAGTGCAGTGCTAATCTCATTAGAATTAGGTAAAGAAGCACAAAATATGACTAATACCTTTCCGCCAAGTCTTTGGTACTCCTTAGCTAAATCAATGATAACCATTGATTTACCAGTACCGGGTCCCCCAATTAATCCAAATTTATTATATTGATTATTAGTTAAAATATCTTTGCGTACTTCTTTTTGTTCATCGGTTAAAAAATATTGATGATTTGCAAATTGAGCTGGTTGCGAATACGGAGAAATTATAAGGCTTGATAAATTGATATTTTCTAGTTCATTTTTTAGAATATAATCATATGGGATCATATTAGCCAAACTTTCAAAAGAAATTTCAACTAAAGTATTATCTTCTTTTAATAAAAGTAATTTATTTAAACTATTGATAAAGGTGCACAAAACTGTTTTTTTTTCAAGAATGCTTAACAAATAGCGATGTCTAATTAGCTGATCATTGATTTCTTCATAACCACCAGATGGAAGGTCATGCTTTAATTCAATATTTAAGATTGTATCATTGCTAAAACGTAAAACATCAAATTCTTCTCGTATACCTGTGTTCACTACATATCCAATGAAATAGCCATTTTTTTGACTGAAACAAGTTTGAGCTATTAAGTATTTTGATAATAATAAAAGATCATCTATTTCAGTTACTGACATTCCATTATTTCTAGTATAAGAAAAACCATTGTCTTCTAACTTTAAAAAAGATTTTAACAAATTTTCGTCACCTGAATCAATAATTTGCACAACAGAGTCCAAATTAACCGATTTACTCATGAATAATTCTCCAATCTATTTTTATTTTAAAAGAGGTTCTATATTTTTTATGGAACTTTCCACTTATATAGAAAGAAGTCAACCATTACTGGCGGACTTCTTGGTTACAAATGTGGTCACATAAGCTACCAAATTTGCATGATTTTATTCTTTTGGAATAATTCTATGGTGAAGAAACCCTTATAAATCAATAGGTTTGTGAGTGATTCACCTGTCTATTATTCCCACTCCACGTAATTTTCAAGTTTAAAACACTGTTATATCAACGTTTTTCACCAGAAAACATCGTTTTGGTAGGGAAATGGTAGGGTTAAAATTTTACTGCCTGATTTCCATTAAAAATGGCAACTTTTGATTCTTTAGCAAAAGTAAATTGAATATTGCCAGTCATTTGTTCGGCGATGCCTTCATCATTTCTGCTCCACAGGTGAGCGTAATGCTTGAGTGTGATCTCTGGGCTAGAATGACCTAATCGTCGTGAGACGACTAGAATATCAGCGTTAAATTCATTGATTAAGTAGCTGACATGAGAATGTCTCAATCCTTTGCCTTGAATAGCAGGAACTTTAGCCAATTTTGCATAGCGTTCAATGACACGTTGTACGGTAGAACGATACAATGGCAAGTCAGTATAGCTTAAAATGAATTGTTCTACACCATGCTTCTTTTGGATTTTTTTCCATTCTGCCAAGATACGAACAGTATCATCATCTAATGAGATAACACGCATACCACTCTCAGTTTTAGTATAAGGCTTTCTGGCGAAGTCATTATGATTCTTCATATCTAATGTATGATGAATACGTAATTTTTGACGTTTTAAGTCAACATCGTTCCAATTTAATGCTAAGCCTTCACTGACTCGAATACCTGTCATATAGTACAACCAAATCATCGTGAAGCACATATGCTCGTAGAAATCCTCTTTGTATATGACGGATAATACTTTTTCGAATTCTTCTTTTGTCCAATAAGCTACAATTGATTTTCCTTTAGGGATTGCTTTTGTTCGTTTAGAGATATTCTCAGTGAGAAACTCTAATAAAACAGCGTAATCTAATGACTTGCGAAACATGCCATACATGAGCGAGCTATACGCTTGGGAGTAGCCACTTTTGGTTAGTAACCAAATTCGATAGCCTTCACAATCAACTACAGAGATATCTCGTAGCTTTTTGTCATTAAAGTAATCAGTGATTTGCTTTAGTCCACATTCACGAGAGCTCCATGTACTACGCTGAACAGATGATTTATAATGAGGAATATAGGAATGTTCCATAAATTCATCATAGGTCAAGTCATAGTTAGCATAGCCATTTCTTTTCATGTACTCACTTTTAATTCTAGTCACTTCTTTATGCGCTTCTTTAGCGGTTGCAAAACGTTTCCCTAATTGATCCTTCGTCCCTTTTTTCTGAATCCGTTTGCCAGTGGTTTTGTCTAAACCAAGTTCAATTAGATATGAAAAACGACCTTTAGCATCTTGATAGACACAAGGATACTTTGTTTTTGCCATTCGTTATTCCTCCGATTCGAGAGGAACACCGATAATTTCTTCAACTATTTTTCGTGGGACAATTCCCACTCTTTTATTATTATAATAGGCTACACCACTGTTTACAAGTTTAAGTTTAGCCTGTCGAATAATCGTAGTAGCTTGATGCTTTTTAAATCCTAATTTTTCGAGGTCTACTCTTGAGACCATGTTGTTTTTATACATAAGATACCTACTTTCTTTCATCGCTTAAACATGCGATAATAGCAGCAGTGGGTAGTACTACTGCTATCCGCATAATGTTTGTAACGCTCACTATTCTTTGCTTTCGTCGGCTGAATAGTGAGTATTTAGTTTATTCCTTTCGATAATTAGTGAAAAGAACATCACTTTGAAGTAACCGCTGATGAGCACATTTTCTGGATCATCAATTAGAAGGTCATTAAAGTATTCTTTTTCTAATTCAAGTTGATCATCGATATTTGGATGTGTCTGAATCATATCCCAATACCAATCCCACAATTCAAACAGATATTCCATTGAAGTAGAATCGTCAGCATATTGAAGGGTATCATTCATGTATTCAGCTACTAGAAACATCTTGAATTTGAGCGATTCATCTAAGCTCTGATAATACTCATTGGTCATTTCTTGGTTAAGAGCTTGGAATGCTAATAGATCACGATTTTCCATCTTTTTCACCTCCTTTCAATGATAGATCGCGCCATGGAAATTTCTTTCTTCCTTGATATTCTTCACGATATTTCATGATGTAGTTATAAGCATCTCTATTGGCTTCATAGGCATTATTGTAGTAGTCGAATAGGTAGCCAATGAAGTTGTTAATTCCTTTTTGTCCGTAGAAATCATAGATTTTATAGAATGTAGGCATTAAACCTGAACCAGTACAGAGGTAGTTAATTGAAACCTCTAAGTTTGATTCCTGTGGTTTTCGTCCGTCAAGGATATCTGAGAGACCATCTGAATAAGCGAGCATGACTTTAGTTAATGTGGTATAGGTTTCATCGAATACATTATAGAAACGATATTTTTCACAGAAGGTGCTAAAAAGAAAGCCGCTCAGTTCTTCTTTCGTTTCAATTTTTACAAGCTCTTCACTAATTTGATGAGCGTACATTTGCCTAAAGCTTGCTTCAAACCTCACCCAATCGTCACAGCTCTTTGCTTCTGTATAATGGGTTGCATGTTGTGCGTTATCTAGCTGTTCAAGCTTTTTATCATAGATTCTCATAAGTAAGCGAGTATTTTTCTTTTTTGATCCGACGTAGATGGTATTAACAATCTGATTGTTGACAACGGCGCTAATTTTACTACTGTTTTTGCGATCATTTTTGTCTACAAGATAGTCAACCTCACTTACTAGACGATCATAGATAGTCGCTACAGAAAGACCTTCATCAAGAAAATCAATGGCAATATCAATCCTTGAAATATGAGCAGCCCCTTCATAGTAGTCTTCCAGTTTTTTGAAATCCTGTATGACTTTGGATGCAATGACATCTCTAGTGAACAAGTATTTACTAAATGCTTGTCCAGAAAAATGTACATAGACTCCCATGTTTGGCATCATTTCGTTGTAACACACCTGTAGCATAAAAGCTTTATCATTATCATATTTAAGCACAGTTGTATAGCCTGCAAATCCTTTTTCACTGATAGATGGTCTATCAAATACAGTGCTCAATTCTAAGATCGTATCGATCAGTGTTACAAGATGCTGTGCTTGAGATTGCCAATCATCTAGTGAATCAATCTCAGATGAAGTGAACACTAGACTCATTTCATCTACTTTTACGGTTACTGCCATTAGACACCTCTTTTCCAATTAATTGTTTCATCGACAACAACAAGTGTTAGTTGTTGAGTGTGGGTCATTACTAATGCCCACACTTGGCACACCGCCTTTAGCTGCTGCGCAGCACAGGCGATGTGAATGTTTTTGCATGGTAATGAGCGAAACTTAATCATTATTCACTTTTTTAGTCGCTGTTAAGCTCTTAATTGCCTCATAGATGTTAAAAGATAGCCGAGGCATAGAACACAATGAAGGCTTGTTGGTTTTTCCAGATAGCGTATAGATGCCTCTGCCAGTAACCATTTTTGCATTTGGAATCTGAACACCTTGACCAAATGTGGTGACATAAGTTAAATCTTCGGAATCGCCTAAGACACATTTGAAAATCATTTGATCACGAATCAGTGTATTTACGATGTCCGCATCACTTTTTTGAAGTGCAATAATGATGAAACAGCCTAGTTGGCGACCTTCTAGAATAATATTTGTAATGATTTTCATTGCTTTATCACGTACATCTTTTTTCTCCACTTTTAGTGATTGGATGAATGAAGCGTACTCGTCAAACATAAAGACGTTTGGTTTCATGTGAAAATCGCTGTAAGATAAATCTAAACCCTCATGTAATCTTGCTCTCAGTACCATTTTTCGTTGCTGCATGCCTTTATCGAATGTTTCTAACAGAGACAAGATTTCTTCAACAGAGCTGGCACTATTACCAATCATTTCACCGACAATACTCATCGATGAGGCTTTTGGGTCAGCGATATACATATTCCAATCTTTTAGAAGACCTTGAAGTACATAGCTGTACAGCCCATATGATTTACCACTGCCCGTTTGCCCGACCAACATCGAATGATGTAGCTCATATTCTAAGTTTTTATCAACAGTGACAGTGTACCGATTGTTTGAGATTACATGTTTAAATTCATCAAGTGACTGAGCAATAATTTGTGTATCAATATTTACTTGATAACATTCATAGACAATCCAATTATTATCTTCACTTGAGTAATAGTTTTCTAAAACGAAGTCTTTTAGAGCCGGTGAAATATTGAGTTTTAACAATTTTTCAGATAGCTGTAAAGACGATTTTAGTTGCACAATCAAACGTTGCTGACTGTCTAACCACTGCAACTGAATCTTGGGTGTTTTAGCTAACTTTTGACCGTTGGCACGGCTTGCATATTCTGAATATAGCTTTGCATCTACTAGTTGTTTATCGAGAGATCGATAAATGTTGAATAACCAAACAGAACGCTTGATTCCGTATTTTCTAATGCTAAACTTTACAGAAAATATCAGTAGCAGAGCAACAATAGAGACTATGAAAGTAACGATTAGAAGTACTTGCAGTAGTTTCAGCTTGTCATAGCCCCAACCATGTAAAATAGATTGGCTGTAATGCATAATAATACGATTAACTGCGAAGGCTGCAATCAAGATGATTACTAGACTGACACCGTAATTTAGATTGCGGTGAGCGACACTCATTACTTTTGCGTTTGAGGAAGCCTGAGGAACAGGGGAATTCTTTTTCATGTGAAACCCTCCTTGATACAGAGCTGAATGAATCAGCTCTGTAATTATCTGGTTTATTTTTGTTGTTGTTTTAGACGTGTTTCATATTCTTTAGCATCCATTAAGATACCTTCAAGGGACAACTGATTTTGATAGTCTCCATACGTTGTAGCTTTTGATAAGGAAACAATTTTTACTTCTTGACGTTTGTCGAATTGTGCAGGTTTCATTTCCACTGGTGTTTTGATTGTAAGTTTTTCGAAAAGATTCAGTTCAGAGCCTTTTTCACCATAATCGAAACTATCAGAGGTGATAACAACAGTTGTCTTAGTTCCCAGTGGTGTTACATGGTGTTCATCTGTGTGTGCATAGTAAGGTTCTTGTGATAGAGCCTCTAGCTTCCAGCATTTTTGAATTGCTTCCAGTTCAATCTGAACGGGTCTTTTTATTTTATTCAGTGCTTTTAGTGCCATTAGTACTCCTTTGCGATGAGAGATCAAGTTCTCTCATCGGTGCTATTTTTCTTAGCTAGCACAAGCCGTTATTTTTTGATCTATTGATTATGAATGCATTCAGTATTCAAAGATCAAGTTGTTTTGTAATTTGTATACGCGTATCGAATTACAAGACTTATAATAGCATCTGTTTTTCGATAAATCTATATAAAAAGGCTTTATATCAACGTTTTGAATAACGATAAATAATTCGATACACTTTTAATTTTGTTGAGATTTGGTATAATGAGAAATGAAGGAGTGGGTAGTATGGCTAAATCAGATTTAAGAAATAAACTTCTTAATCTTCAAGAAATTTTAGATATGGTTGATGAAGTGGTAGGCTACTCTAGCTTTGGTGATCATGTAATAGGTGAAACAACATGGCGTAAATATGTGAGGTTATACAATGAATTTAGGGAAGAAGAAGAAAAAGTTAAAAAAGTTGGTCAGACTAAAGGGTCAAAATATTATTTATCCGATGTAGAAAAAGTTATCCAGTACAATATGAAAAGAATTGAGAATAATTGGTTTGATAAGACAACATTCGTACCAAAAAGAAGAAATGTTGTGACTGTTCCCAAAAATACTTCTAAGGAAAATAAAGAACTATACAGATATTTAAATTCTTATTTGGAGCCAGAAGAAAGAGTAGATAGAACAACTTTTATGGAAATGGTTAAGAACAAAAGAAATGAAGTTCCTGAATTTACCAAAATTCCAATTGTAGAGATAGCTAAATCAATTAATGAAGAAAGAGTAGAAAAACATTTTAATGTTTTTGACACTGATGATAAGTATGACTTTTTGAAATCACCACAAATAGAAAAAGATTTGTTTTTGAAATTATTTGATCTAGATGCTTACCACTCAATTTTTGAAGACGTTAATGATAGTGAGTATGATCGACGTTATAATCGTAAGCTTGAGTACATGATTAATAATCCGATAGTTTTTCTAAAAGAAGAGCATCGCAAACATATTATGGCACTTGAAAAAGAAAAGTTTTGGGGAGAAGAGGGTTCATCCTTTTTGGAGGGTGTTGCGGTTGGGGAGTACTATGAAGATTTTCATGGTGAAGATTTGATATATAATGGTATTGAATTAGGAGAACTTCACCAAGGTAATAAAAAATATTGGAGAGAAAATAATGAGTGTAAAGATGAGCTGAAAATTGGGGATGATGATCTTTTGATGTAAAACTACATTAAAATTGTATTGTGATTGTAATGTAGTATAGAAACCGACTATACAAGCTTCTTTTGTTAATGTTTTATGATAAAATGAATATAATCTGTTTAGTTTTAAATAATTAACAATAAGGATGTGGTTTCGTGTCGGATAATGTAACATTTAATATTTCTGTTCCATCTGATTCAGAGGGATTTGTCATTTTACAATGCTCATTATGCAGTGAATTCTTTAAAATGACACCTACTGATTTCGAGGATGAGTCGCAATTACAAATTTGGTGTCCTAGTTGTGGTTTAAATCCCGATAGTTTAATTACTGATGAAGTAATTGATATAGTTATGAAAATGGCTAATAATCATGTATCAGATATGCTCAACGATTTTGGTAAGGAAATAAGTAAAACATTTAAAAGCAGCGGAAACATAAAATTTAAACGTGGTTCAGATTTAAAAAAAGACCCCATAGATCCATTAGTATCGCAACTAGATAATTTTGAAATTCACACATATGATTGTTGTCATAAGAAAGCTAAAATTAGACCAAGCTTAAAAATGGAGGGCGGATATTGCCCGTTCTGTGGGGAGATGCAAAATGGAAATTGATAAGAAAGAACTAAAAAAAGTAAGTAGAAAGTTTAGACAATTAGCCTCAAGAGTCATAAATGCTCGTGTTAGTGAAGTTAATTCAATTGTAAGAATGTTTATTGAATACATCGACGATACACCTATAATTAATGAATATATTCAAAGTATTTATGAAGAATACCCAAACTTAGAAGCAGAAGTTGAACAAGTATCTGGAAGTTATGGGCGCTCAGTCTTGCCAACTGGTGATACACTAGAGCAAGAGATTAGTTGGGTTTATCAAATCTTGAAATTCATTAGTGACAATCCTTCAGTTCATATTTTTGAATTGGGATGGGGATATACATCTTCTAGAAAATATCAAGATATGGTAAAAGAATTTGGAAATCGTGTTGTAATGCCTTTTGTAGAGGGGATAAATTTATACCTATCTGATATTTCTACAGATATGGGATATGATGAGGAGAGTAAATTTATGATAAATATAAGCGGCGGTCAAGCTCAGGTGAATATATCTAATGATAATAGTACTTTAAATGCAACTCAGAATATTCAAATCAATAAATCAGAAGTTGACAATGTGATTTCAGAGTTAAAAACTAATCTTGAAAAAGAATTAGTAGATAATGAAACTTTAAAAGACCTATTATTTTCTCAAATCCAACTTATTGAATCCGAAACTGTGGAAGAAAAACCAAAGAAAGAAGTTTTGAAGACAGCAATTGGTACAGTTCAAACTTTACTAAAAACAGTCCCGCTTGCTTTAACAGCTGCGGAAAGTGGTAATAAGTTATATGAATTGATTGCGCCATTATTTATGTAATTCATATTGTAGGAAATTAAGAAGTATATTTAAATATTACTAAAATAAATAAGCATGCAAATTTTACTGTTTGCATGCTTATTTTGTATATAATCTAAGCTATCTTTTCCTATGTTTATTTAGTTTTTGATAAATCTATTACAAACCATCCTAAGATAAACGAAAAATACCATGATAGCAACCAAAGTAACATTCCAAAAAATAGGCGTAATGTGTAAGCAAACCCTTTGGCATTTGCTTCTTGATAAGCTTCTTTAACGCCATTCATTGTTCTTGATTCTGTAGTTGTAGATTGCGAAACGATCGTCGTTGTTTTAGGTATCGGAACTCCTGAATTATCTACTTTGACATTGCCAGAAATGTTAGTCTCCCATTTTGCGTTGCCAAACATATCTTTTTCAACACCTGTTGTGACAGTTGTTTCTTGTCTCGTGATAGGTTCTTTACTATGTCCTTTTTGATAATCTTGTTTCATTTGATTAATAGACATTTTGATTTGTGGCTTTTTAAGTAAAAGTGATGTTACCCAAGGTTGAACAAAAGGATAGAATCGAATGTTTAAAAAGAGATAAATACCAAAAGCGAGAAGGGCAACTATAATCTGAAAGACATAGTGATAAATATCTGTTCTAGCTTCTGAGTGGCTGAGATAGGGCATGACCGCTGAAATTCTTTGGATGTTATCCAGAATAGCAACGCTTAAAAAAATAATGATTAGTGTTGAATTTATTAAGGTGAAAATTTTGAGATAAGCTGATTTCTTTAATGAACCAGATGTTTTCCAAATACTTTTAATAAGCTCCATTTAATGAGCCTCCTTAATCTTAATGAAACTAGGTGACAAATAACTGCCACCTAGAAACGAGTATTATTTTGCTGTTCTGTGATTACCAGTAACAACGGTTGTTGATACAATGTAGCTGTTACCTTTTTTCACTAAGAATACACCAACAGACATATCTGTATAACCTTTAGCGACAATATTAGAATAGTGCATTGCAGCAGCTGTATTACCAGATAGGTAAGCAGCACGTTCTTCTTCGATATATTGTTGGAACATGGCTTGTGCAATTAGTTTTGCTAAGGTATCTGAATCACCATTTACTTTTGATGCAGAAATGGTTGATTGGGAAATATTTTCTGTTGAATTAATCATTTGTGTTTGACCAGTCTTGTAAGATAATCTATATGTGCCATCATCCAAATCGTTGTTAGGTCTTGCATGATCGAAGTTATACATGACTTCTACAGCACGAGATGATGTAGCATCACCAACGATGGTATCTTCTGTTAGGTTTGTTTGATTGTAGTTATAATTTGCTTGTTCTGCTTGAATCATTTTAGCAAATTCTTCGGCAACTTTAGATGTTAATTCAGCATCCGTTAATTCACGAGCTTGTTCAAGCGAAACAGCTGTATCATCTTTACTAACTTGGTTTTTTATATCAGTAATTTTTTTATCAGTAGAGGATAAAATATTATCAATAATTGGATCAGTTGGAGCAGCTTTTTTCTTATACGTCACAGTAGTAGTATAAGTTGTTATAGTATCTCCGTTAGGTAGCGTTTCAACTGATTTTACTGGCGTTGATTCTGATACTTTTTCATAGTCTGTTAAGTCAGTGAGAACTTTTCCAGATTCGTCTACATTGATGGTTACATGTTTATCAGTATTTACGTTTTTGTGATAAGTGATCGTCGTTGTATAGGTTGTCACTGTATCACCATTAGGTAACGTCTCTACTGTCTTAATGGCTTCTGATTCGGAAACCTTTGTGTAACCAGTTAAATCAGTAATGACATTGCCTTCTTCATCAATCGTAATCGTCACATGCTTATCTGTATTGTTCGCTTTACGATAAATAATCGTCGTGATTTGGGTTGTTACAGTATCTCCATTTGGCAAGGTTTCAACTGTTACGCTATTATCTCGGCTTAGTTCAACATAATTAACCAAATCTGCTTCATCAATTGGATTTCCTGTCTCATCAATATGATAGGTTACGGATTTATCTGCGTTGGTCGTTTTATGGTAAGTAACGGTTGTTGTATAAGTGGTTATTGTATTCCCATTTGGTAAGGTTTCAACTGTTTTAATTGCTTCTGATTCTGATACTTTTACATAGCCTGTTAAGTCAGTTAGTACATTTCCAGCTTCATCAATGTTCACCGTCACATATTTATCTTCATTAGATGGCGTTGTTGTACCACCATTATTTATTTCTGGCAATTCCTTTTCTGTGTTATTCGCTGTATCGTTTGCATTGGTTACTGGTGTTTCATCTGGTAAATTTTCTACAATATTATTGGTGGAGTCTTTAATCTCTTCAAAATCTTTTTTGCTTTGGTCAGCTTGTTGATCTAGTTGTGCAATTTGCTGATCCAGTTTTTCAATTTTATCTTTTAATGTCGTAATTTGTGTATCTAATTCTTTGAGACGTGCTTCAAAATCAGCTAATTGTTTTTGGAGTTTTTTTGCTTCTTCTACTGTTGAAGCTGTCACCGTTTCAGGCAAGCTATTTAGTTCTGTTTCAGCTGTTATTAAAGCTGCTTGAGCAGCTTCTACATTTGCTCGTGCTGTGGCAAGTTCAGCTTCTACAGTTGTTAATTGTGTTGTTGCTGTATCGTAGTTCGTTTGAGCAGTTGCCAAGTTATCAGTGGCTATATTTAACTCATTTTGATAGGCTGTTAAATTCGCTTGTGCAGCATCCATTTCTAATTGCAAGGCAGCTAGTTTTGCTTGAGCTGCAGCATCATTTGCAGTGTTTGCTTGTTCTGTTAAAGCGTCCATTTGTGCTTGTACATCATTTACACGATTCTGAGCTGCATCTGCATTTGCTTGAGCAGTTGCAAGTGTAGTTTGGGCATTTTCTAGGGCTGTTTGAGCAGCGGCTTGAGCTGTCGTAGCCTCAGCTACTTTAGCTTCTACATTTGTTACAGCAGCCAATTGAAGATCATAGGCTGTTTGTGCCTCTTCCACTTTTTGTTGTAAATCATCACGTTTTGCTTGTAAATCTAATAAAGTACCGTTATTGCTTTCATTAAGAGCTGCCAGTTCTTTTTCAACTTCCTCTTTCTCTTTTTCAACCTGATCCTTATCCTTTTCAACTTCTTCCAGTTGAGATTCAGCCTGTTCTTTATCTGCTGTAGGATTTTTTGATGGCGTTGAAGGTTTAGTTATTGGAAGAGAGGCATTCGGTTTATTGTTAGTAGCTGTATTGGTTTTAGCAGGTTGATTTGTTGTAGCTTGTCCAGCAAATGGCTGTGCTGTATCAATTTTATCATTGTTGTTAAGTTGTGTTTCGCTAATAACTTCTCCTGCTGCATTAGTGACAGTCATTTTGGAGCCATCAAAAGAAATCGTTGTTCCAACGGGTACAGAGTATTGAGAGCCTAGCTCAAATCCATTAGCGGTCATTAAGGTTTCCCATTTTACGTTCACAGCGAGCGCAATATTATAGAAGGTATCTCCTTCAACAAATGTATAGGATGATTGATTTTCTTTTAGTGTTGCTTTGATTGTTTCCACTGAATTAACTTGCCACTCAGCAGCTTGTACAGTTTCTGACTCTACTAAGAATGCTCCGCCAAATAATAAGGTAGAAAATAGCATTCCCTTAATCAGCCAGCCTTTCTTTCCTTTTACCATCTTAGCGCGGTATTTTTGTTCAGTTGCATTAACCATGTTCTTGTTCTTCGTATTTTTCATAAAATACTCACTCTCCTTTTAATATTTACTGTATTTTTTCTGAACAAGTACTATTATATCACGTTAACGTACTTTTAAGAACTGCAATAATAGTTAATCGTACTTTTGAGATGTGATATTTTGAGCAGAAACAGTTTAATCTTAGTTAAGAGGAAGACAAATTTAACATTAGAGGTGAATCCAATGCAGCTTGATAGTGAAGTATCAAAAAGAATCAGAGAGATTCGCATCAGTAAAGGCATGAGTCAAGAAATGCTAGCACAAAAGGCAGATATCAATTCAAATTTCTTAGGTCGAGTGGAACGAGGCGTTAGTAGCAATCTACAATTGAAAACTCTTGATAAGATAATTTCAGCCTTGGAAATTGATTATCCTACATTCTTCTCTTTCAATATAGAAACAGCAGATAAGAAAACAAGAATCATGAATAAGTTATCTTTATCTTCTCAGCAAGACGAGATTTTAGATGTCATTGATAGCATTTTAGATATTGAGAAAAACAAAAACAATTAAAGACGATGAGTTGATAGAAGTTTGCATACGCAAGCTTCTTTTTTTTGTGTTTTACTTTTCCAACCGTATGTCTCTCTGTCATGTTCCATTCTGCCCTTTCGAGTTCGGACGATGCAATTTAGCAATTTTTTTTGATTGCCTACAAGGAATCAGGCAAGCCTTCGAATACTTCGTCCTTTCCGTCAATCAAAAAAATTGCTGTGTCAATTGCGCCGAAAGCGAAAGAGCAAAATGAACCATTCATTGAAAGTTGATACATAAACTTTGAAAACTAAAAAGAGAAGAGAAAATCGTCAGGATTGCATCCTAACAACCTGCGCCTCAGCTCGAAACAAAATGGATGGTCAAAAAGACAAAGAGAGGAAGAATAAGATGGAATTAGTAACAGTAACGGAAGAAATGATGATGGAGCAAGATGGGAAAAGAGTTGGAGGAGATAGCAATCATTGGATATATTTAACTAATTTGAAAGCTTATAATGAAGGATTTTTGTTAGGTGTATATTTACACTTTCCATTTGATGAGGAAGACTTGGCACAAGCGTATCAAACGATTTGTGTGGGAAATGAGTTTGTGGATGAATTTGGTTATTCGTATGAAGAATATTTTATTACTGATTATGACGTGCCTTTTTCTGTTGGAGAGTATGATTTTCCTCAATCTTTAGCAGAAAGATATGATAGTTTAGAAGAGTATATGGGTTATCCAAATGAAGTTGTTCGGGTCATTGCGGAAAATAGAGGGGCTGAAGTAACTATTATTGAATTGGATGATACAGGAATGAACGATCATGAGAAGTTGGGATATGCTTTAGTAGATTTGGGATATTATGATATTCCTGAGCATTTGGCGAATTATATTGATTATGAAGCTATTGGGAGGGATTATGATTTTGGGACTAGTGGGGAGCTAGTAAATAAGTATTATTTAGAGTTTGGATAGGCTGCGCTGTTGAGATTGATTTTTATTAAACTAGTTTCTTATATCAATTTCAAATTATTGAATTGGTATAAGAAACATTTATGATTGAATCAATTTCATAATTCATATTTTATTTGAGAATAAACTTTCCCGATTTTAGTTATGTGATTTTTTTTAAGCGACTAATTTCAGTTTGAGAGATAATCTTTCTACCGCAAATCTTAC
>NZ_JCAQHY010000129.1:0-30700 GCF_059621045.1 Vagococcus sp. WN80Y | reverse complement strand
TCATCCTCTTCTAATTTTACGAATATTATGTGACAAACGCGCTCCAAAAGTCTGCTCTCTCGGCAATTTCTCAAAACCCGAGCAATCGAAATTGCCGATTGTTCGGTTTTTTCGAGATTACTCGGAGCAAAACGACTTTATGTCCCAGCTTCTCCAATCGTTTAAAGTAAAATAACTTTCATCACAGGTCACTTCTCTCTTTTCACTACAAAAGAATAATATTCTCTTTATCCACAACATCTTTTGTGGCATTTCTTGTATCAAAAATCAACGCGGCATGTCGTTGTAGGTACTCATAATCAAAACAGCTATGAGCCGTAGTAATTAAAACCAAATCATAACTTGCTAGTGCTTCTGGACTCAAATCCCTAAGCCGATGATAAGGGACATCAACAATTTGCTCATCGACATGCGGATCAAAGAAGCTGACCTCAGCTTGCTCTCGCTCTAAAATCTCCATCACATCTAAAGCAGGACTTTCTCTATAATCAGAAATATCTTTTTTGTACGCAATTCCAAGTACCAATATCCGGCTACCATTTAACGGCTTTCGTAGCTTATTCAATACCCTAGCCACACGTTGAACCGTATACTCAGGCATTTGATCATTTACCATCATCGAGCTTTCAATCATGGACGTGTGAAATCCGTATTCTCGTGCTTTCCATGATAAATAATAAGGATCTAATGGGATGCAATGACCTCCTAGCCCTGGACCTGGATAAAAAGCTTGAAATCCATAAGGCTTAGTTGCTGCTGCCTCGATGACCTCCCAAATATTGATGCCGATTTTATCACAAAGAATGGTCAATTCATTAATTAAACCAATATTGACATTTCGATAAGTATTCTCTAATATTTTTTCCATTTCGGCAATTTCTGGTGAGGCCACAGTATAGACCTCCCCTTCCAAAATCGCCTCATAGGCTTTTGTCATCACTTCTGCTGCATCACTTCCAATAGCACCAACTACTTTAGTCGTATTATGAGTCGCATACAACTGATTCCCTGGATCCACTCTTTCTGGTGAAAAGCCAAGATAAAAGTCCTTTTCACAACGAAGTCCGCTAACTTCCAGACATGGCTTCAACAACTCGCGAGTCGTGCCTGGATAGGTGGTTGATTCTAACACAACTATGCTCTTTTTCTTAAGATTTTTGCTAATCATATAACCAGCCTCTTCAATAAAGGCTGTATTAGGCTGTTGATGGCGATCCAAGGGAGTTGGCACGCAAATAATAACTAAATCTATCGCAGCTAACTCTGAAAAGTCAGTGGTAGCACTAAACATTTCCTGGTCAATCATGCGACTCAGATCATCGTCCTTGACATCATCAATATAATTTTTCTTTTGCTTCAGCAATGCTACCTTAGACTCTGATACATCGAAGCCCAACGTTTTAAAATTTGATTTCGCACAAACCATAGCTAAAGGTAACCCTACATAACCTAGTCCAACAATTCCAATACGTAATGTTCGGTTGTCAATTTTTTTTAATAGTTCTTTTTTCATGGTACTCTCACCTCATTTAGTTTATCTATCACTTGGTAGTTATAGTCATATAGCTACTGGGATTACACCAACTCGCTACCGCGTATTCCAACCTGTTTTCCAAATAGTAAACAAAGCATATAGCCTCATCACAAAAATTAGGAATCCATAAACATAACTATATAGAATTGAAATGCCATATAGATACCAACCATATTGTCTAAATTTTATAGAGTTGAACAGCGAGACTAGTATCGCAAAAATAATTCCGACCACAATCATCATCGGTGTAACATGTATGCCTTTTGTGAACAAGTGATAGGTAGCAATAAGTAAATTAACAAGCCACAAATACGATTCTAATACTTGATACATCAGAAGGAGCGGCTTTTTCCAAGCATGACGAATTGAATAAAGAGATTGGAGGTAGGCTGACTTTAGCCAACGAACTTGTTGCTTAAAGTATTTTCTAAGACTCGTAGGTACATCTGTATAACAAATAGACGTATTTTGATAGACAGTATAATAATTATGCTCCTTGGAAATATCAGTCAGAAGACGGTCATCCCCCGCAACACATCGTAAGCCAAAGAAGCGTTCTTTATCAAACACTTTCAAGGTGCCCTCATCAAATATCTTTTTTCGATGCATGCTCAACGCACCCGAAGCAACAACAACATCATGAAAAATACTTTGGGAGGCACGTCCCACCTCAAAAGCATTAAAATAAACAATTTCCTGCATACGAGTCAAAAAGTTCTGCTTGTAATTACGAACCATGACCCGTCCGCATACAGTCCCCACTTTTTCATCTTCAAATGGTTTAACTAATTCTTCCACAGCATTTTTAATTAATTCACCATCTGAGTCGAGCATTAACAATAAGTCACCCTCAGCATGAGCGATGCCCCATTTTATGGCTTCTTTTTTTCCTTTATTTTCATCAAAGCGATGAACTGTCAACTTAATTTGATCACTTTTGTACGCCTTAACGTAATTATAGCAATCCAAAGTTTCACTACCATCATCAATAAAGATAATCTCGTCAACTAAAACAGATTGTTCCAGCAACGATTGAATTGCCTGTTCAATCGAAGCTAGCTCTTCATTAAAACATGGAATAAGTGCCGATATAGAATAATCAGACTTCTCAGCCTGCCAAGGTCGATAAAGAAAAGAGGTGTATACTTTAAATGACAGATAGGCAAAATTGGCTGACATTAACACATAATACCATTTATACTCACTATCAAATCTACTTCTCAACAAATAGAGAACAACAATCATAATAAATGAAACTAATAAACTAATTAGCCAATTAGTTTTTTTTATTTTTCTCATAAGTTCCTTTCCTATAACAAAATTTGTCTATATAAAACTCTATCATAGTTTGTTCATAAATAATACAACTATTAATAATTTAATAACAAAAGTTTTCATAAGTCTAAATAAAAAATACTAATGTACGCTATAACTCAAAGGCTTGCCATTTTGAATGATCACACAATAAACTAACTTTTTCTATATACAACTTTTTTCAATAAGTTAATATACTCATTGAACATTTTTATAAAATAACTAACTTTTTATGTTCAAATAATAATCACATTTCTTTTTCGACGAATTTCACTTAACAATCAAGATTTAATTGACTCTTCCTTTAGAGAAGCTAGCATAATACAAATAACCGAAGAAATGCGAGGCGAAATAAATGACTACTCAGCTTATAAAATCAGAGAAGTATCAAGTAAATACAATATTGCAGCCCGAACCTTAAATTATTGTAAGGTTATAGAATTACTTAACAGTATTCGGGATACTCACACCTCATAATAATTGCTAAAAACCAAGCTTCCATAAGTACTTTCTAATGTCCTGATTCTTCTTTAAATTGATAACTTCTCGCTAATCTGATCGAATAATTTTATTGACGGTATTTCTTAACTCAGGAACAATATCCTTTTCAAAGTAAGGATTATTTTTGAGCCATCTAAAATTTAATGGAGAAGAATGGACTATAGGAAAAAATGAAGGAAGATAATCACGATAATTCCTGACCGTTTCTGTCAATGTTCCCTTATATCTTGATTTTAAGTAATATTTTTGGGAATAGACGCCCATCAAAATAATCAACTCCACATTAGGCATTAACTCAATTATTTTTGGATGCCACTTTTTAGCAAAATCAGATCGAGGAGGCAAGTCTCCCTTCTTTGCCTTTCCAGGAAAATAAAAATCCATCGGCATTACTGAAATTTTTTTGGACTTATAAAACTCCTCTTCGGTAACATCCATCCAGGCTCTTAAACGGTCTCCGCTCTTATCTCTGAATACCTCTCCTCTCACTTGTGTCTTTATACCTGGAGCAGGACCAACTATTATTATTTGACAATTAGGATGTATCGTAAAAATTGGCTGCCACCCCATCTCTGTGAAGTGTTTATTAGATTTATCAGCTGAAATCTCGTTTTTTATCTCTTCCATTGACATCAAAAGCTCTTCCTCCTAAAATTAAAATCGTCATTCCTTATGTTCCTTAATAACTTACTTGAAATAAGATACCTCGTCATCGTAAAGTGCTTATCTATACGAACAGCTGCCAAATAGCTGATTAAGCGTTTCTTGTTTTAAAAAAGGATAGATTCTACTCATCGTGTTGAACAATCGCATCTTATAAAGTTGATAGCTTTCAGCTTGAACTGTGTTCACCTGAATATATAATTGATAATAACTGTCTCGATAAGCCATAAAATCACTTATTATTTTCTTTACTATCATTTGCTCTTCCTTAGAAAGCAAAATTTCTTTATTACTCAAAAAATACTCATTTATTTGTTGCTCCATCTTCTACACCCCTTCCTCACCTTACTCACGTAAAACTATCTCAACTAATTTTTTTAAATTGGCTCACTATGTGTTGACATATGTCACTTCTTCATTCTAGCACACGCTTCTCCATGCCTTAATTACTCAAGTAGTCATCACTATTTTCGCAAAATACAGCTTTTGATGAGTTTTTCTTAATCATATCACATGAAAAAAAACTTTCTAAAATCCTGATAACTTTTTATTTAATTCTTCGTTATCTAAAACCTCGCCACCCGTTTTCAAATCATTCGATTCCCTTTCAGTTAACATTCTTTTTATATTTTTGTGATATAATGAATAAATGATCATAAAGAACTTAACTTTAAACAATTTTCAACTATGGCTGACAACTAACAAAAACGGTGGTGACTTAATATGGAACATAATTTCTTTTTAGGCGAGATCATGATAAACTCAGAAAGAGTCAACTCATTTTTAAATCAAACATACCAATTAAACTTGGGAGAAAAATTCACTCAATTTTTTGAAAATCAAACTATTCTAGCTAACTCAAAAGAAATATTAGATTTTATGTTACACTTAGGATATTCCCATGAGGGCGTTAGCTACTATCTTGAAAGTAGTGGCGATTTATATAGCGACCTGCATTCAGAAATCTTTACCATACTAAGTCGAACTGAACTTATTAATGATCTAATGCTATCTAACGAAATTGATTAAGAGGTAAACAATGATAAAAATAACAATGTTTTCGCATGCTGATAAAATTAAAGGTCAAGGAGTCGGCAGTGCCTATATAGAATTAATAAAGATGTTGAAGAAATATTTCTCCGACTCAATAGCTATTGAGATCAATACATATGCTAAATCCGATATTTCCCATTATCATACTGTAAATCCAACCTTCTATCTTTCAAGTTTTTTCAAGAAGAGTAGAGGGATTCAAGTGGGCTACGTTCACTTCTTGCCTGAAACTTTAAAAGGAAGTATCAAATTAAATCCTTTATTCCGATGGATTTTTAACAGCTACCTACTCTCTTTTTATAAAAAAATGGATCAACTGGTTGTCGTAAACCCTACTTTTATAGAGCCACTAGTAAAGCTTGGCTGTGCGCCTGATAAAATAACTTATATCCCTAATTTTGTTTCAAACGAAGAATTTTTTGAAAAAACACCAGATGAACGATTGGCCTTTAGAAAAGAAAAGGGGCTTGCTCAAAATAAGTTTGTTGTTATTGGTGTTGGACAAATTCAAACAAGAAAGGGCATCGATGATTTTGTTGAATTAGCGACCCTTAATCCTACTATTCAATTTATTTGGATTGGTGGCTTTCCTTTTGGTAAAATCTCAGATGGGAATAAAAAGTATAAAAAGATTTATGAAAACCCACCAAGTAATCTGACTTTTACAGGGGTCATTGACCGAGAAAGCTTAGTGAATTATTACAATATTGCCGACATCTTCCTTTTGCCCTCTTACAGTGAGTTATTCCCAATGAGTATTCTAGAGGCATTCAATTGCGGAACACCTGTCATGTTAAGAAACTTAAATGAATATTCTGCGATTTTAGAGGGAAGCTACATAAGTGCGAATGATAAGCAAGAAATGGACGCGCTAATTAAAGAAATGAGCCAATCACCAGATAAATTACAAGCTTATCGCGAAAAATCACTTCACGCTTCGACCGTTTACTCTGAAAAAGAAGTCTCAAAAATTTGGTTGGACTATTACTCTAACTTATTAAAGTAGTCCTATTAGTACCGCAATAGCTTTATCACTATGAAAAGGCAGAGAAGGATTTGATAATAACATTCTTCTCTGCCTTTCTCTATGTGATTTACTGCCCTATTTTATCCTTAATACATAAATTACTTTGAAAATAATTGGATTTTCTCACTACTATTCAGATCATAGTAACCGTATGAAATACGCTCTAAAAATAAATCCTCGACATCCTCTGCTGGGACAACGCCCCCTATCGTCAGTGTTATAGAAGAACGCTGTGAAACTTTTCCAATATTCAAATACTCTTTCCCCTCACCACTTGGGGTTAGATAGCGAAGATCCATCGTATTTTTTAACCCATAATAAGTCGGACTACTATATTGATTCAATTTATCATCATATTTATATTCGAAATAATTTTCCTGTTTCTTTAAAATCAATAATGATGGTTGAACGTACACATCCTGGACATCCTTATCTGAAAGATTCTCCAAAACAACTTGTACTTCCACCCATTTTAACTGAGAAGACGTCGTATTGACAAGTTTATCAACTGAGTTAATTCCATCTCCCTTTTCATAAGTAGAAATTTCAAATGGTAAAAAATTTCCCTCTTTGTCCATTAATTTTTCTGTTGTCAGTTCCTCTATCAACTCTTCCTTTGTTGAATCATCGCTTTTCCAAAGTCTTCCCTTGCTCAATTGATTGTATACTTCTATATTAGTGACCTTCATTGCAAATTTCGCGTCTTGGTCCTCAGTTTCACCTCCTATTGGTAGACTAAAATGAATACGCTCATTTACTTGCTTAATACTCTGACTATCAGCAGCAATCTGTAGTTTGAAGTCGGCCTCATCCCCTGCTTTTTCATTTCCATCATACCGATGAGCAACACCTTCTGCATCAACATATCCTATAGCTTCTTCATTAAACCGCAAGGACATATCTGTAACATAATCGGAAGCATTAGCCGATGTTGATTCCTCCAATTGAGCACCAGCTATTACTTTTTTTAATTGTTCCTCTTCAATTCCTTTGCCAATCATTAAAAACAGAACATATCCTTCCTTCTCAAAAAGAATGTAAGCTTCTCGGTCCATCGATTCATTAGCTTGTCCCTCTTTATGCATGAGCCAAACTTTGTGTCCCCCTAATTCAAGTTTCTCATTACTTTTTGTATAGCGAGTTTCAAATTCATTTTGATCAGTTAGTTTAATTAACACCGTTGAAATAGTTTCTTCAGGTTTTTTAGTAGTCAAATCCCAAAATTTACTAGGAACTTCTCCTTCATTTTGGGGAATAGATCCCCAGTTTTCTGGTAAATAACTCATTGTCAATCTATACATGTTCTGACTAACTTCGTGGGTACTTTTATCTTTTTTTATTGTTAACTTACTTGCAAAGTTCTCTTTTTCCAAGTAAGTTTCCCATATTTTACTCACCGCAAAAACTGTACTTGGGATTAAAATGAAAATGATTAAAGCAAGTGCTATTAATTGTGCGGCTCTATTTCGAACCAAAGGAACGAAGATACGTTTACTTTTACGCTGTTTTTGAGTTGTCTTTTCTATAAGTTTACTGATATCTTTTTCTGAAAATTCGTGATCCATAAAAGAAAGATACTCATCAATCTTTTGATCGGAAAGATGACTAAACGGTGATTCATCATATTTTTTCATAAGTGGTCCCTCTCTTTTCTATAAGTAAACATTCCATCTCTTTTCTAATTTTCTTTTTTCCAACATATAAACGATTTTTCACTTCTTTTAGTGATATGTTTAGATTTTGAGCAATAATTTTTGGTTTTAATTCATAGAAATAACGCTCTAAACAGATTTCCCGAGTGGGTTCTTCTAAAAGTAACAATGCTTCAAAGAAAATATCCCAAATATCTGTTTCTTTTTTTGATTCCTCCTTTAGCTCCTCTAATGGAAAATCAACTAAGGGTAAAAAAATGCGCTTTCTCTTTTTTAGCTGGTTAACGCTCATACTTTTAGTCATCATAATTAGATAATTTTTCAAAGAACCACGTTCAGGTCTATAAGCATTTGGATTTTGCCAATAACGAAGGAAAACGTCACTGATTAACTCCTCAATATCCTCTTTTTTGGCTCTTCTTCCTAAAACTGACAACGCGATGACATATAAAAGTTTCGAATACTTTTCTATGATTGTAGATAATTCTGTTTCATCTTCATTTAATTCAATGGTTTGTTCGGTCATCAAATGATTCCCTCCTTTCACCTATATATACAATAAAAAAAAGAAAAAGACTTACATTTTAATAATTTTTTTAATTAAACGTGGAAGATAGCCATATATACTAAACACTCCCATACAAAAAACGCCTATCGCTATTCGCCTAGACGCCCAGTATGATTTATATTCTATCATCTTATTCTGTGATATTCATCAGCTCCCTTTAAGAGACAGTATCCTTATCTTTCCAAAAGATTTAACTTCTTATACCTTCTTCAACATGCTTTTTCCCCCTTCAGATGTCTCTATATCGTGTTACGATATCAAAATTGGAGTAATGCATTATTCATTAATAGATGTAGGTAATTCTTACAATTATTAGTTCATTTATACCTGACTTTCTCCAAGTCTCAGAAAAAAATGAACAAAAAATAACTATTTCTATCCCTACAACAATTCCTCTGATAGTTACTACTAAACAACCATATCTACCGTAATTCTCACGACCTATTTTTACTCACATCCGGTAAAAAAAGATTAGTTTAATATCTTAAAAAATGTGACAAACTAAATAACTCATCACTCGATTCTGGACATTTTTTTACCTTATATACGAATCCTTATATAGGGAAAGACTACTCCAATATCCTTTGCCTAGTCATCCACCATGTAGAAATCTTTTCCTCCTATTACTATGAATTAGTTGTCATCAACCAAATTCATCATACCACTAAATAATTGGTTATCTCTGTCACCTTTTACAATAATAACTTCACTTTCTGAAAAATATTTCTGTTCCTTATGAGGGGGGCTAACTCCTTATATTTTTTGCTATAGTTTGATATGGAACGCCAAATAAGACGGGATATTTACACAATTTGGACTTGGAGGTATCACGATAAACTGTTTATATACTAAAAAAATGATGATTTAACACGAATTAAAGAATCCCTCTAAGGCGATACATTTAGAAGGATTCCTTATTTTTTCTCATCTATCCAGCTATCGACTGACCAATGGCCCCTCCAGGATGCCATTTAACATACTCGGTCGCTGACAACTGACGTTCTTCTTGTAATAAAATCGATAAAGCTTGTAACAGCACAAGTTGTTTCACTATCGAGGCCCTTGGAGGCTTATTCAAGTCATCGCCTTCATTAAGTGCCTCCGTGCATAATCCCACATCGGCTAATTGATTTAGAGTCGAATCCCATTTTTGGGATAGACCAATAATTTTGGCGCCATTGTTCTTCAATGTTTCAACAGTTGCCAAGAGTTCTGCTGTTTCACCACTATTTGAAATAGCGATCACCACATCAGTAGGGGCAACTTGACCACTAGAACCGTGCACAGCCTCCGTTCCATCTAAAAAATAAGCTGGAGTTCCCGTTGAGGATAATAACGATGCAATATAGCCGGCCACATATGCCGGCTTTCCAATCCCTGTTAAATGGACTCTACCATTTTTGAGTTCTGTCTGCAGAATCAGTTCTTTTGCTTGATTCAATGCGGCTAAATCTAGCTGAGTGAATAAATCAGCCACTTCTGATTTTATTGTCTGTTCAAATTTATCTAACATCATCATTTATTCTTCCCTTCTTGCTTGAAGATTGAATAGTCCTTAGAATCATGAGGCGCCGTCTGAAGAAAAAAATTAGTTCCCTTTTCCTGAATAGAACGAATCGCAGCGATTTCTCTTTTACTAAAATAGGCCTCCAGACTTTTTATCACCACGCGACTTGCAGGATAAGGTAATTGAATTTCTGGTGTGCGAAACCCTTTATCCATCGCTTCTTTCAAGATATCTAAATTTTTAAAAATAATCATCAAATTACATTTTTCTTCCCGCTCTTTTGCTAAAAATGCCATCAATTGATCCACCGAAAATATGCCAACACCATTTTTCTTAGGAAAGCTTAACTGCAAGACTTTTGCTAAAAAAGGGTCATCTGTATGAGAAGGATCGACAACTGCAATAAAATTGGCATTCACAAAACTATTCCAATTTAATGCGACAGTCGCATGAAGTAACCTATTATCTACTCGAACTAATTTAATTTTTAAACTCATTTATCGACACCTTCTTGCTTTCTAGTCTGGTCATACTTGAGAAAGTTCGCTAAATAGTAGATAAACACCTTCCCTTGGAAGCTTCCCCTAATATCAAGATTGAATAGCTCTTCATATCGTTTAATTTTGTACAGTAACGTATTTTTATGTAAAAATAAACTTTCTGACGCTTTTTTCACACTAAAATCATTCAGATAAAGCTGCTCAACCACAGAAACAAACTCATCAACATTGAGTTCCTTAGCCTTTCGCTGATAATAGTCAAACAGATTAGCTGTCAATTTCTTCGGTATTTGCGACGTAACATATAAAAATAGATGATCCTCGAAATAAATAGGCTTATCTTTTTCAAGGGAAAGAGTCTCCATCAACCAGACAGATTGGTCATAACTAACTCGATACAGCGTTAGCTCAGATTGAACAGTTCCGACAGTATAAAAACAATCTGCTAAGCCCCAATCAATTAATTCATCGATAAACTCATTGATCACCGTTAAAAATCTTGAATCACTATTTTTTTTAGGCAACGACTTAAAAATTAGTAGCTGATGATTATTCACCAAAGAATAAATCGTACTCGAGTCATTTATTTTATATTTAAGCCCGGTAATTTCATCTTTATCAAAACCCAATTCATTACCAATGCAGATTGATACACGAGGAATAGAAGAATCAAATTTAATTTTTTTCATCAATTCTTTCGTATAGCTGTCAATAGAACAATCATCTTTTAACAGCTCTTTAATTAACTGATCATCAACAGAAAGACTTTCCTTGGCAGTCGATTGATTAATCTCATAATGAATTCTAGTTTTCAATGAATCATATAAAATACTGCCAACTACCCCAATAGCTTGAGCAGGACCATTGATCCATAAATAACCATAATAACAATCTGCCACCAGTAGCTCATAGACACGACTATCGGCAACCATATTCCTTCGGTCAATTTCTTCGCCAATCTTTTCCTCTACACTACAAGAAACTATTATCCCTTCTTGATTTAACAAGCCGATGACATAGTCAGGATTTTCTTGGACTACATGAATGAATTCTCTAAAAATTTGATTTATTTCCATTTCATCACCAAAATTCTTAATTTTAAGATAAATATATCATAAATAATTCTGAGAGATTTTAACATTCAGCAGTCGGAGCTCCCTTTCCCCACACCGCGACGTCTTAATCAAAGACGATAATAAGCTAACATCTCTTTTATTTGTTGATCTGTCTGACTATCAGTTTCCTTCACAGGTTTTCGAGCAGGCCCAACTTCGGCGATTCCAGCCATTTCAATGGCTCGTTTTAAAATAGCTGGGACAGAACCTAAGGGTAAAGCACTTCTTAGCTTTTCAATGGCCTTTTGACACTTTTCTGCCTCAACCATATCTCCCGCACGATAACTATGATCTAAATTCACTAAGGTCTCTGTAATTAGATTACTTGTGCCAGCAATGGCCCCTGTGGCACCTAGTTGATAGCCTTGAAGAATCTTAGAATCCGATCCAACTAACACGTTGATTTGTGTGCCTTTACTAACCTCTATATAACCTTTCAAGTTATCAAGGTCCCCACTACTATCCTTAATCCCACGAATATTGTCTATCTTAGATAACTGTTTTAACACTTCTTTTGAAATATTAATTCCTGTATTTTTGGGAATATTATACAAAATAATTGGCAACGTCACACTATTAGCAATTTGTGTGTAATGAGCAATTAATTCATCATCTGAGACTCTCATAAAATAAGGCGTAATGACCGATAAGGCATCCGCTCCTAGCTTTTCCGCCTCCTTGGCTAAAGTAATCCCTTGTTCCGTCGAGCAATTCCCCGTCCCCACATAGACTGGTACTCGTTTATTAACATGCTGAATCACTTCTTTGGCAAATTCTTGTTGTTCTTCATTTCTTAAAACATGAAATTCACCGTTACTTCCCAGAGGAAAGATCCCAGCAACTCCTTTATTAATCAAGTGATCAACTAACACTTTCATTGCATCTATGTTTAGCGACTCCGCCTCATCCCGGTGAAAAGGGGTGACGATTGGGGTAATAATTCCTTCAAACATCTGATACACTCCTCTCACTTATCCTTCCAATTGCTCATTAGTTAATACAATGCTACCTGTAAAAAAAGGAAAACTCTCTTTAATGATTAGATCAAGATCAATCTCTTTTGCCGCCAGTCCCTTCATGTAAAGCTCAATAAACATCGAAAGATTTAACCCACTGATTACTTTATGGTCATACTGTTTCGTCAAGGCCGTCAAAACATTGCAAGGGGTTCCTCCAAATAAATCGACTAACGCAATCGTTGGGCCCTCGATTGTTGAAAAAAGGTCACACGTTTGCTCGTAAAAGTCTTCGAAGGATTCCTCAGGAAGTAATGACAGATTATACACGCGATCTACCTTTCCCAAAATCATCTCGGCCGAAGCCACAAGCTCCTCACCAAACTTGCCATGAGTGGCAACAATAATAGTTAAATTTGTCATAATAAGCTCTCCTATAAATCCAGTAATTGTTTCATAATAATTTGACTTGAAATTTCACACGTTCTTCTTTCAGATTCAACTGTGCGAGCCGCAGTATGCGAGGTTAGTAAAAAATTGTCCAGTTCTAGTAATGGAGCGGATTTTGCTGGAGGCTCTTCACTAAAGACATCAAAACAAGCACTTCTAATCTCGCCACTAACCAAAGCCTCGTACAGCGCCTGTTCATCAACAATCCCACCCCGTGCTGCATTTAATAAACAAGCTGATCGTTTCATTTTTTTTAATTCTTCCGTTGAGATTAGATTTTTGGTATCATTAAGAAGTGGTAGGTGTAGAGAGAGGTAGTCAGCCTGTTCTAGAAGGTGATCAAAGTCAATCTGCTCAACGTTGTACTCGTCTAATACTTCCGTTGAAAGATCGAAAACATCATTCACTAGCACAGTCATCCCCACACCTACTGCTTGTTTGGCAAGGTACTTGCCAATTGCTCCAAAACCTACAATTCCTAAAATTTTCCCGTTCACTTCACTCCCCGTCGGTTTTTCCCATTCTCCTTGCTTCACTCGTTTTACTATTGGCCAGATATTTTTTGCTTCACAGTAAATAAAACTCATAATATGTTCTGCCACAGCATTTGAATTAGATCCAAGTGTTCTGCCAACAAAAATCCCTTTGCTCTCTGCATATGCCGTATCGATATTATCCGTGCCTACGCCAAATTTACAAATCACTCGCAAATTAGGACAATGATCAATAAACTCTCGATCAATTATATCTACTCCCACTATAATTGCCTCAGCAGACTCAGACAACGCTAAAAACTCCTCTGGTGTATACGCGACGCCAGTGTCATTATAATGAACCTCTAAACCACGAGCTCGCATCTGCTCAATATATGCCTGACCATAAGACGCAAACCCTCGTGGTGTAATCAGTACCTTCATCGAATTCCTCCTTTAAATAATACCAAAGAATGTCAGTAAAATCGCAAAAGCCATCGTCACTAAAATAATATTCAAATACTTCGGACCTTTTTTAATGATGAAAAGATACATCGCCATAACCAGACAAAACGGCAATAAATTAGGTAGCATGCCATCGAGGATTTCCTGTAGAGACACTTTCCCCGCATCGTTAGTAAACTCAAGAACTGTCGAAAATTTAACATAGGCCGCAGATAAACAGCCAATCATAAATAAGCCCACAATACTCGCAATGTCTATCACTTTTTTTATAGCTCCCGATTGAAGAATCGTCATCACCGAATTTTTCCCAAGAGCATACCCTTTATTAAATAAGAACCACGACCAACCATACGCCCAGACCAAATAAATTAAAGCCGGTATAAAGGCCGCAATCACAGAACCATCTAGCGCCATCGGAACAAAGATTGCTAGAGGTATCGTCGCAACAATCCCTTGATCCACACTATCGCCAATTCCAGCCAAAGGCCCCATCAAACCGATTTTCAATGACTCCATCACTTCGGGGGTAATTTCTTTATTTCCCATTGCCCGCTGTTCCTCTAGCGAAATGATGATACCGTGAATCACACTTCCCCAGTCCGCATTCGTATTAAACATTTGAACATGACGTTTCATTGCTTCTTGCAACTCTTCTGGATCATCCTTGTAAACTTTTCTCAAAATTTTGTTGATTGAATAACTAAAAGCTAACGCCTGCATTCGGTCAAAGCTAACAGGAACTTCTACCGCTAAACACCACTTCCACCAAGCCTTCAGTAAATCTATTTTAGTAATTTTTTTATCTGAGACTACATTCATTTCACTCATGCGTACTCCTCCTCATCAGAATTTTGTTTAAATAGTGAGCTGATCATCGCCAGACAGATTGCAAAGACAGCACCTGTTAGCATAGAGAAGCCCATCACTGAATACATGAAGAAACCTAAAATGAAAAAAGGTAAGTATTGCTTTTTACCCATGACAACTAAAGTTAAGGCAAACCCTAAAGCAGGCAACATGGCCCCAGCATTCGATAAACCATTCATCAACCATTCAGGAATAATAGTAATAAACGCTTTGACCACATTTGCGCCAAATAGAGTCGCGATAAACACAGGTGTAAAATACAAGACACCATTCGTCAACCAAGGAATTAAGAAAGAGAAAAGAGAAAGTTGATCGTATTTCCCCTCCTCAACCAGTTTATCTGCTCGCGTATTATAAAATGAGTTAAATGTCCGTCTCAAATTATTAATCAATACACCTAAAACACCAAAGGGAACAGCCAGAGCCACAGCGGCATTGGCATCCAAATTACTCAACATCGCGGCTGGAATTGCGATACAAGCGGCTAAGGCCTGATCACTCGGAATATTCCCTCCTGCTTCGATTCCTCCCATATAAATCAACTGAATAGTTGCCCCGTACAATAGACCCTGCTGCACATCGCCAAAAACTAAGCCAATAAAAACACCCAACACAACCGGTTTTCTAAAGGCAAATGAGAAAAAGTATTGTGCTCTCCCCATGGCAATCCAATAAATTAACCCTACTAACGCTGCTTTTACTATCATAACAATCTCCTTTTCTTATTATAATTTTGCTACGGCATTTTTTAAGGTCTCAGAAGGATAGTCTGGGGTTGTCTGAAAATAGATTGTCAGTCCCTTTTCCTCCAACGCCAACAATAAATCAGCATCTGTTCGATCCAAAGTGATGGCATTATTTACCGCTTTTCGTCCCGGACCACCTCCTAAACCACCTATCTGTACCTCATCTAACTTCAAACCTTTACTGACTGTTTCACTCAGTTCTTTCACACTTTTAAAGAGAATCATAACCCTCTTCTTATCAAAGCCTCCTGCTTGCTGAGAGGCCACCGCCTCATCAGACGATAAAACACTTATTTTAACGCCCTTCGGTGCAGCCATTTTAAAAACATCTTGCATAAATGTATCCTTACTCAATGCCGTATCAATGGTCACAATCTCATTTACATCACATTGCTTAAGCCAACGGGTAATCACTTGTCCATGAATCAAGCGAAAATCTACTCTAGTTAAAACAATACTCATTGGGAACCCTTCCTTCTATCTCTCTTTTTTTATTATTTCTCTAATTTTTTTCGCGTTACTCGCAATCTCATCTTTAGTTCCTTGTGTCAATAACGACCCAAAGCCACAGACATCCACTCCTTTTTGTAGCCACTCTTCTAAATTCTCTAAAGTGATACCACCACTTGCCAGTATCGGCATCTCTGGAAAAGGGGTTTTAAACACCTTCACCAACTGACTGCCATAGAAATCAGAGATCGGAAAAGCCTTAATAAATGCCGCTCCCTCTGACAGTCCCTCAACGGCTTCAGAAAAACTCGTACAGCCTGGCGCATAGGGAAGTTGATAGCGATTACAGATTTGCGAAACACCATGATCAAAATTTGGCGCGATAATAAAATCGGCTCCCTTTAAACTGGCATATCTAGCTGTTTCTGAATCCAATACCGTCCCTGCCCCTACACATAGCGTCTCACCAAATCGTTCTTTTAGCTGCTCAATTATGTCTCCTGCATTTGCCAAGGTGAAGCTCATTTCCATAATCGGGATGCCCCCTTCAATCAAGCCCTCAGCTATTTCTGTTGCACGTTCAATTGACGGTGTTCTGACAATTGCTAGTGCTCCAACATCAGATAATAATTTAGTCGTCATTGCTTTTTTTATCATTTCCTCGCCTCCTAATGCCAATTTTAGTCTAAGAAAATAAAAAATGATATGGTCCCCGATAACAAAAAAAAAGCACTTTTTTTGTTATCGGGGACCATATTGAGTTTGTGAAAAGATCCTTTTACATTAGCTTAATAACACACAAAAAAAGCCTCTTCATATAAGGAAAAGACTTTTAGACCTCTTAAAATTAACTTAATTTCACCTTCTGGATAACATACTTAATACTAATCCACGTAAAAACCGCCTTTCTCTCCTCATTAAAACAAAAAGAGAATTAGAGCACAAGTTATTTTGCTATATCTCACCTCACAATAAGAGTGAGAGAAATAAAAATAGACTCTCACTCACTAAACTCCTGCTCACAACTAGATCAACAGCTCCGTATAAATCTCCTGCAAGCTTTTATTATCGTCTAACAACGCATAAGGCTTTTCAGCAATTTTATCAATCAACGTCATAAACATTTTCAATTTTTTCCCATCATCAATCACCGAGACATCCGCAATTACGACTAGCTGCTCTCCATTCAAAGCAACTTTCTCTGAACTCTCGTAACGCAATACCTTGATTTTTTCCATCCCCTGATTAAAGGAAAAATAGACTGACACCACTCCCTGTTGTCCTACCCGCAAATAATGATAGTCCTCCAAAGGTCTTAACGCATAGTCCGCTACTGGGAAATCCTCTAAGTAAAGCTGATTATTTACTTTAATAATCTCCAAAGGCGGTAGCCGGACCTCATAATCATAAGCCGTCATAAAAATGTTCTTTAGCGACGACACATACTCCGTCTCACTTAAGGTTTCATCGGCATAATAAATTGGTTGATAACTAATCCCAAGATTTTTCCCATATTCAATACACAGATAATAATCATAATCATGCTTGCCCATAATTTCTAATTCAGATAAAACCTTCGTATCAATCCGATCAATATATTCCGCAAAGTGAGATTGCAAATTAAACTTCAACTGCTGTGTAGCCAAGCGGCCATCTAGCGCAATAATCGCCAGTTTAAGCTTTTTAGGCGCCAACTTAATTCGATTAATCGAGCCTAAAATGATCTCAAACACGAGATATTCTTCCCGAACTGATAAGTGGTAACCATAACGCTGCTGAAATTCTTTGGCACATAATTGAGTATAAAAATAAGCAATCGGCCGCTTCTTCATGCCCTCTTCATAATCATGAAACCCAAAATCAATATCATCAGATAGACCTAGCTTCAACTTCAAACTAATGGGAATCATGATCTTAAGCAAGTCCTTCATAACCGTAAAATCATCAAAGAAATTGACACCTAAGGCATTTGAGAAAAAATTTAACAGATAGTTTCGTGTATCCTCAGCTAGTTCAATCAACACCCCATAGCGCTCGCGACTACAATCCTTAAATCGGTACAAATCAATACTCATAATCGCAACCAGAGTCAAAACATCCTTCGTTTGAGCATTAAAATCAAAGCCTAATAATTGATTTCGTAGCTTATGAATCAGCTCATCTACAAATCGGTACTCCAGCGTCTCATGAAACTCAAAGTCAATCTGTGGCAAGCCAATTGACTCACTCCCACCAGTCATTAATTGGTTATTAAAAAATAACAGCAATAGCATATACCGTTCCACATATAAATCAGAGAAAACCAAATCAAGAGGAATAAGGGTATTCAATAAAATATCGCGAATCCTAGCAACAGTCTGCTGATCCGAGGCAAACAACGCATCAAAAGCAGGGACATGATAAATCTGTGGGGAACCTTCATTAAAATAACGACACAACCTAATCGCACACATAACTTTTGCAAAAGATGTGCCCTCAATGGTTAACCCCTGTTGCCGATGCCTCACCAATTCTAATTGATACAACGCCAAAAACGCCTCCGCTAATTTTACTTCATTCATTAGCGCATCCGTGGCAGATAAAAATAATTCCTGAGCCAAATCCTCAAGTTTTAGTGGCTTTTCAGACGTTAACAAACGCTTGATAACATAATTAACCCGCAAATCAGTTTCCGTATCAAGCTTTCGCGGTTGATACAACTGAAAATAACTCTTTAATTCATTTAACAAGCCATCTCTCTGATAAGACAAGGCGTAACCCGTTCCTCGCTTTGACTCTAAGTAAATCCCCTGCTCAACCAAGGCAGGTCTCATCAATTTAAAATCAGACTTGATCGTCCGCGAAGTGACATCAAGCTCTTCTGCTAAAAAATCGCTCGTCAACTCTGTTTCTGCCCGCAACAAAATCAAAAATAACGCTTTATAGCGCGAGTTCCCTTCAAAAAATCGACTTAGTTGATCAAATTTCATGTCCATCATGCTCACTCCCTTCCTTGTTATTTTCCCACTAAAATAATGAGACATTTAGAGGATGAAGCAAAATTTATGCTTCATCCTCACCTGCTTTCACTTGTTGATTTATTCTAGATAAAGACTTCTGATTGTCTCAATCTCTTCAGCTGTAACGCCTAATTCCGTTTTTACATATCCTTCAATCGTTCCATAGCTCGTGATGATGCCATCATAAGAGGCCTCAATAAATTCTGGACGTGTTTCTATTAATGAATACAAATAATTAAGCACTGATTCATCTTGCGTCATCTTTCGGTAACCGGCCATTTTAACCTCGTTACGTTCAAGTCGATTACTGTAGGTCAACATATAGTCAGCTACGATATCTTCCTTGGAAACACCCAAGATTCCCAAAACTAACATTGCGCCAAACCCCGTTCGATCTTTCCCACCACGACAATGCTGATCGACTGCTAGTGCCTCGCTTTTAGCAATCGCCTTTAGCATCCCACCAAAGGCTTGCTTTGACTGCTCTTTCGTAGCGAAGCTTTTGTATTGTTCCATGACAATATCATAACGATTGACCAACGCACCTTTCTCCTGCTGCTCAATAATGCTCGCAATTAGGTTAGCATCTTCCTCTTCTTTTGAGGATTGAAACTGAGCAGATAACTCAGCCGCATGAGCATTTGGGTCCAAGTGATACGTAGTTGTTTCTGTTGGAAAATCTGGATTAGGATACTTACTAATTTCATCGGAGCTACGGTAATCAATGATTGTGCGAATTCCCAAGCTATTTAGATAAGCCAATCCCTCTATCGTCGCATTTCCCGGTTGATCAGAGCGGTAAAGAACGCCCCACTTAACATGCTTATCGCCAGCCACATAGCCTCCCATATCACGAAAATTGTTCATGCCATCAATAGGAATATTGCGAGTGCCAATTAAATAGTGCTCATCAGCCGTTTCTATGATGAAATAAGGTCGGTTCGCAAATTCTTCTTTAATTGTAACCTGTTTCGCCGAAGTTTCCACTAGTAATTTTTTATCTTGGGCGTCTTTCATAGGGACAAGCGTTACATAGATTTTAGTCGCGCCGACGGTTGTTGCTGGTGTTGTAAAGTCATAAACTCCCGGTGTACTTTCTATTACTGAAAATCGATTATCCACATCTGCCATCCCCTCTTTAGCCAATTACCTTCACGACTGTCAACACAATTGACACTGCCATAATCGCTAAAATAATTAGTGCCGCATGTTTTCCCTGTGTCTTTTTAAGTAGTTTATAAACGCCTAATGTGACTAATAGAGATAATAAGCCCGGCATCACTTTATCTAGCATCTCTTGTAACAAGATGGTATTTTCTCCCGCTGAAAATTCTGCCACTAAATTGACTTTAACAACAGACGCAATCAACGAACCAATGACCATTAAGCCCACAACATTCGCCATATTGGATACACGCTGCATAATATCCGTACCCGTATCACTATTAATAACCTCTAAGCCTTTTTTATAACCCCAATGAATACCGTAATATTTACTAGCTACATTGACAACGTTATAAAGCACAAACATCAAAAGTGGTCCAATTAGATTACCTGTTAAGGCTAGAGAAGCGCCAATACTCCCACAAATTGGTAACCAAGTAAATTTCAGCAAACTATCGCCAATTCCTGCAAGAGGTCCCATTAAGCCCGTCTTAATTGAAACAACTGCCTCTTTCTCCTCTTCCGTGGTTGTTTCTTCAATCGCAGCAGTAATCCCTAAAATCAATGCATCTGCATTAACATGACTATTAAAAAATTGTAGATGGCGTTCCATCGCATTGACCCGTTCTTCTTGGGGCCTATCTGCATAAAGTCGTTCCAAAACTGGTGTGAAACTTGATAAAAAGCCTATCGCCTGCATCGATTCAAAATTATTCGTAATATTTAGGACCTGCATTCGCCAAAAGACACGATTCAAATCCTTTTTAGTTAATTGTTTAGTCGTTTCCATTACAGATCATAGCCTCCATCTTCTTCATCTTCCACTACCCCAGCTGGAGCAGCAGCCACTTTGTTACTTGATGCCAAGTCATAAATTAGCGCAAATGGTAAGGCGATCAGCGTAATTGGTAACACAGATAAATCTAGATATACCGTTAATGTGAAGCCCATTAATAGAAAGACCCACATCTCCCCTTTTTTAATCATCATTTGCATTAACAAAGCAATCCCCACAGCAGGAATAATTTTCCCTGCAACAGATAATCCATTCATAATGCCTTCTGGTAAAGCCGCCACTACCTTTTCAATCGCCTCTGCGCCAAAGTAAACAGCTAGGAAAGTTGGTAGAGCACGAATTAAGAAAACAAAAATCATCGGAATAAAGTTAATTTTAAATGTTTTACTGAAATCCCCAGTCTTTGCCCAACGTTTGGCAATTGGGTTTAACATCACAATACTTGAGCGGTATAAAATTAATAATTGCTGAGCGAGTAGTGAGGTTGGAACAGCTAGCGCGACTGCCGTTGCAACGCCACCACCAGACATAATCCCTAGAGCCGTTCCAATAGCTGTACCAGAAATAATATCTGGTGCCGAGTAAGCTCCCACATTTCCAATTCCCATCCACATTACCTCTAATGTTGCGCCAATCAATAGACCACTTTGCAAATCACCTAAAATTAAGCCCACAAGAGGCGCAATTAGTAGCGGCCGTCGAATCATTTGGGTGGACATGTCATCAATTCCACAAAGACCTGACCAAGCTGAAATTAATAAAGCAGAAATCATCTATAGCACCTCGCTTAGTTTAATTTTTTCATCATTAGGCACCATTTGAATCTCAATCGGAATCCCTAATTCAAGCAATTTTTCGAAGGCTACTTTTTCATCTGGTGTAACCGCAACGGTTCTTGTTAACCGTTCGCGTCCTTCTTGATACCTCATCCCACCGACATTTAAACTGTCAATCATTAAACCGTTTTCAACTAATTCCAATACATCTGTACTCGTTGAAAATAGTAACATTGTCTGGCGCGTGATCGGGTTATTTTGCGCAATTTCAGCAAATTTCTTTACACCGAAAGCTCGAACATTAATGCCTTGTGGTGCCGACATTTTTAAAATATTTTGTTGTGTTTTATCGCCAGCGATTTTATCATTTAAGATAATAATTTGCTCGATTTTATAAGTGTTTACCCAAGTTGTCACTACTTGCCCATGGATTAGGCGGTCGTCAATTCTACAAAATTTGATCATCTTCATCCTCTTCCTCTCTAAAATCAGCTTGTGTTCTAATTGTTTGACCGGACTGATAAGCCGATTCAATCAAGTTTCTTATGGTGCCCATATCTTGATGACGATTTAAGTATAATTCCAATAATAACGGTAAGTTTAAGCCCGACGAAATTAATAAATTGTCAATGTCTAGTAAGTTTGCAGTCAAATTCATTGGGGTTCCACCAACGATATCTGTCACCACGACTAAACCATGTGTGGTATCTAATTCCGCTACTTTTTCTTTGAGCTCTTGTGTCAGACTGGTTAGATCATCCTCCAAATGAACACCAAGTGTTTGAATATTTTGTTGAACGCCTACGATTAGTTCCGCACTCTTTCGAGCCTCCTTGGCAAAATCACCATGACTCATTAATAAAATTGCAACTTCCTTTTCCATCATGTCACTCCTTTTCACTTGCTTGCTACAAAAATAGTATATCCTATAATAAACGGCCGTTACACCTCACATTTTTCACTATTAATAGTGAAAATAAACAACAGAGATGATTCTTTTTCCTACTCAAACACTCTGTTAGTGAAATTGAAGTGTGATAGTTAGTCAAAAGACAATCTCTTTCCATCATCTGAGATGTTTGTGTATACAAAAAAATCAAGCCAGAATTTAATCTAAGCTTGATTTAGTCTTAATTGTTTATTTTGTCTGCCTCGGTTAATTCACGCAACACTTTACACGGATTCCCCACTGCAATAACATTAGCTGGAATATCTTTACTAACCAAGCTTTTAGCCCCAATAATACTCCCTTTGCCAATCGTGACGCCCTGTAGAATCGTCACATCACCACCTAGCCACACATCATCCTCAAGCACAATCGGCAGAGCTGTTTCAAGTCCCGTTCGACGTTCAATTGGATCTAGCGCATGATTGGCCATATACAGACCGCAATTAGGCCCGATTAAACAATTTTTGCCAATCGTAATTTTACCTCCATCCATCAAAAAGGCATTTCGATTCGCCGATAGTAAAATTAAGCTAGACAACTAAAATAAGCCATTTGTGCTACACTCAAAATAGTTCCGACCAAAGAATTATAAGGAGTGAAGACAAATGACCTATACTCATCTTACACCAAATGAACTCGTGATGATAGAAGCTTATTTCAACATGCACCAACCTGTTACAGTGGTTTCTAAGACTTTAAATCGTTCTAGGCAGACTATCTACAAGGTTTACAACTTTCTGAAACAAGGAAAATCTGTTCGTGACTATTACCAACAATATAAAGAAAATAAAACACGTTGTGGTCGACGAGCTATTAGTTTGCCTACAGAACAGTATGATTACGTGAAAACCATGGTTGCCAAAGGCTGGACACCCGATGTGATTATTGGTCGGGCTGAGCTTCCTATCTCATGCTCTGTTAGAACACTTTATCGCAAGTTCAAAGCGAATCAATTTGATTGCTCAAAACTACCAATGAAAGGAAAACGGAAGCCCAACGGGCATAAAGAACGTCGTGGCAAACAAGCATTTAAACGTAACATTTCAGAACGACTAATTGACTACCCTGAATTTCAACGGGAATTTGGACATTTAGAAGGTGATACAATTGTTGGCGTTCATCATAAAAGCGCCATAATTACTCTAGTTGAGCGCCTTTCAAAAGTAATTATTACACTAAAACCAGAAGGTCGGAAAGCACTAGATATTGAAAAAGCGACAACTGATTGGCTACAAAAAATTCCCAAAAACTTGTTCAAATCCATTACCTTTGATTGTGGAAAAGAATTTTCAAATTGGAAAAACATGAGTAATGCCTATGATATTTCTATCTATTTTGCAGCCCCCGGAACACAATCACAACGAGGGTTATATGAGAATTCTAATGGTTTATTACGTAAAGGTGGGTTGCCTAAAACAATGGATTTCAATCAAGTTGACCAAGCCTTTGTTGAGGCAGCCGCCTCCAAAAGAAACCACATACAAAGGAAATCCTTAAATTATCGAACACCATTAGAAGTATTTTTGAGTCACATAAATGAGAAACAATTGTCTAGTTTAATTTGACAAATCAAAAAATGAAAAACACTTCATTCATTAAATTTTTTTGTTAGTCTAGAGCAATCATATGCCGATGGAAAAAATAATAGTAACAAAATAAACATTTGTTAGCCTTAGGCACGCTATGTGTTAAACCTTTATTATTAAACAATAAAGAAACTCCTTTCGACACTCTTTATAGCGGTTAGTGCCCATTAGCTAGAATATTGAAAGGAGTTTCATGGCGCTAAAGCCGATTACTCCACTCTTGATTTTATATGCCGTACTTCTTGTTTTCAATCAATGTAACTTCCAGAAAATAAAAAGTCCTTCTGACGCCTATCATCCATCCCATCATGAGAAAGTTTATCTTGCAATCATTTCATTCTCCAGCTAGCTTTGCATCCGATTTCTCTCTTTCTAATTTTTTCAAAAAATATTCAATCAGCGGTCCTAATAAAAAAACAGCAAAAAGAGTTCCCAATCCAATTGAACCACCCAAAAGCACGCCAACAAAAACAATCGAAAAATCTAAAACAATTCGACCTGTTTTAAGTGAGATATGGCATAAATCACAGATAGACATCATGACGCCCTCCATTGGTCCAGAGCCTAGATTGGCAGACAGATATAACGCTGTTCCAGCCGCCATTACACAAAAGCCACAGAAAGACACCCAGATATTATTCTGTAAGAAACTCAATTGAGTCATCAATGGCGCAACCCAACGAATTGTTTCACCAACAAAAAAACTATTAATTAAGCTCCCGATCCCCAGAATACTGCGCTTGTAACAATAGGTAATGACTAAAAAAGATAAACTGATTAATTGACTCCATCTGCTGAAAGGTAGTAAGGTGTGCCTCATCAATCCAGTAATCAGCGTACTAACTGAGTCCGCTCCGCAATTCGCCATAACAATCAACTGAATCCCGATCCCCATTAGGATCGTTCCTAAAAAAACAATCCCCAATCGATAACACAATTGTTTACTCATCTGCATCAACCATCATTTTTAGTCTTAAAATAAACTCATCATAGTCTTCTGCCATCCCTAACTGTTTGGTATTCACTGGATCTGACACAATTTCAATAAATTTCTCAAAAAACTCATTAAATTCCTTTGCTTCATTTTTATTAATCGCAATCAACGCCACTAGCTTAACTGGATAATCTGACCACAAAATACTTTCTTGCAACGTCATCACAGAAATGCCACTTTTAATCGCCTCAAGCTCAAGGGAGTGAGGGACCGCAATCCCTGATGGAAAACTTGTCGGTGACATACTCTCCCTCTTTTCAACACTTTTCTTAAAATGAGTGTCCACAAACTCACAATCAACTAGCTTCTGATTCATTTGCTTGCGAATATCTTCTGCCGCTAAATCAGACGGATCGATTTGATTAAAATAAAGCTCTTCAGAGATAAACTGGTCGATATACTGGTACATCTGCTTCTTTTGCTTTTGTGAGTTTAGGGCATAAAGGCGATTTGCCACCTTTCTTAAATCCTTTGAGGTTAAGAAAGGATGGATGAAAACTGAGCCCGAGTATTCTGAAGCGATGGTGCGGTCTGTCGTCACCAAGATGTCATATAGTTGATCCTCTGGCTCATTAGAAACCACAATCGTCACACTATCGCTAAATTTACTCGCAAGCTTTTCTTGTAAATTCCGACTAATATCATGATACTCATTGACCACTAGTAGCATCTCAATCTTAGGCTGACTATTCTTCTGAGTCTCCAAGAAAGAGCCGATATGTAGCGCAATAAATGAAATTTCATCATCATTAAACCAAATGCCTAACTGTTCCTGAATCAAAGAAGAAATATAAACCGATAAATCATACGTCAATGGATAACCTGTTTTCAAGTCTAATAAGCTACTATTTCTAGTAAACCGTTCATAGTGGGAGCGGTAGTATAAGCTTTGAAGATGAATAGCCAACTTATTGAAAAACTCTTCATCATCCAGCTCAATCAAATACGTTTCTTCTACTTGTTTTAAAATAGCTTTCAGCGTCACAATGATTTTATCATCTACAAACTCTGTCAGCTTGCGATCTCGACTATTGGCAGACGCTTCATTTTGCATGCCAATAAATAACAAGGAAAGCTGTTCTAATTCCGCTTCTGAAAAATTAATTTCGTACTCTTCTGCAAGATAATCTGCGATTTCCTTTGCAATAAAATACTCTGATTTATCCTTTAAGCTTTGGTACTCTTGATTCTTCTTAATAACATGCCCCTGACGAATCCGCTCAATACTAATCGCATAATGAAGCACGATATTATTCAACGAATATTGATTGATTTGAATGCTATGGGACACCAAAACTTTTTTAATTGTTGCTTGCAGCTGCTCTAAAGAAATGTAGCCAATCATTTGCTGAATACTCGTTTTAAGCTTCTCTTGAATATCACTTTCATTGTATAAAAGTGAGATCAAATACCGTCGTTTTGAGCGCTCAGATCCCGTTAACTTTACAAAATTGTGCTCAAAAATAATCTGGATATTATTGTCTGTCACTTCTTTTTTTAATTGCTGAATATCATTTTTAAGAGTCGATTCGGAAATAAATAAGCCCTCAGATAGCTCATAGATATCGACTCCCTCAGAGGATTTTTTTAGTAATTCTAAAAAAATCAGCGACTTGCGATCCCCTTGCTCACTTCGATTAACAGGAGTCGGCACTTTTATATTCAGTTGATAGCCTTGATTACTTGTTAAAATCATACCTGGCGCTTCTTGATTAATTTTTCCGACGCGGTTACGAATCGTCCTAGTTGTACATCCACAAAAAGAGGCCAGTTCATTCGACGTCGTCCATTGTTTTTCATTTTTTGTTAAAAGAGCAATAATTTCTTTTTGTTTTTCATTCAACCTATTCACAGCTCCTAACACAAAGAAAGTTGGTTGCTGATTCATTCTTTTAGTGAATCCACACAACCAACTTAATTTCTACTGTTGCTTACAGCTCTTCACCATTTGATGCGATTACTTTTTTGTACCAATAATAGCTATCTTTCTTAAGACGCTTTCCAGAGCCATTTCCTTCATTATCTAAATCAACATAGACAAAACCATACCGTTTTTCCATTTGAGCAGATGAACAACTAACGATATCGATTGGCCCCCATGCGCAGTAGGCAATTACGTCAACCCCGTCATACATCGCTTTCTTCATTTCAGCAATATGTCCTGACAAGTAAGCAATCCGGTAATCATCATGGATTTCTCCATCTTCCAGCTTATCATACATACCAAACCCATTTTCGGCAATAATAATCCCTTTGTGATACCGATCCCAGTACTGTGACAACGAATTATATAGACCTTGGGGATCAACCGCCCAGCCCCATGGATTGACCGTCAAATTCGGATTAGGTGTCACCGAAGCAGGATTCATTGTATTTTTACTAGAATCAACCATTTGCGAATAATAATACGAAATCGCTAAATAGTCCATCGTGTGCTCTTTTAGTAAGTTCAAATCCTCTTCCTCAATAGCCAAATCAATCCCATTTTCCTTAAAATAATTTAGAGCGTATTGCGGGTATTCACCATTAAATTGCACATCTGTGTAAAAGTATTCCATGCGATTACGCTTCATTGCCAGCAAAATATCAGCTGGTTTACATGAGTATGGATAAGCCGTACAATCGGCAACCATCGTTCCAATCATCATCTCAGGATTGATTTCTTTGGCATATTTTACTAAAGCCGCACTCGCCACAAACTGATTATGAACCGCTTGATAACTGGCTTCTTCATAATTATCAACCGTATCATAAGGAACGGCCGTAGAATTAAAGGGTTCAAACTGAATCAAGTTGATTTGATTAATGGCAATCCAGTATTTCACTTTATTTTGGTAACGATTTAAAACAACTTTACCGTATTTCACGAATAAATCAATGACATGACGGTTATTCCAGCCACCATATTTCAGTGAAATCTCCACTGGTGTTTCATAATGCAAAATAGTGATAATCGGTTCCATTCCAAGCTCGATAATTTTATCAATTAACCGGTCATAGTAAGCCAGTCCCGCTTCATTTGGCTCACTTTCTTCTCCTGTCGGAAAAATTCTCGTCCAGTCGATTGATGTCCGAAAATTTTTAAAGCCCATTTCTGCTAATAACTCTAAATCCTCTGGATAGGTGTTGTAGAAATCAATTCCGTGACGTTTAGGATAGTAATCTGTTTGATCCACCAAGTTGGCCTTGATATCAGCGACAGACATTCCTTGATGCTGCATCTCGCTGATTTCTTCATTCGATTTATCTGGATAATACTTGTGTAAATCGGCTAAGCTAATCCCTTTTCCATCTACTTTATAGGCCCCTTCGGCTTGGTTGGCGGCGATTGCGCCACCCCATAAAAAGTTCTTAGGCATCTTGTAATTTGCTGTCATTTTCGAAACCTCCTAATTTAATTGACTAAATTTTTCAAATAATTTAATTAAATGCTCACCGATTAATATTTCACTCTGGGCGGTCATTAATGTATCCTGAGCATGGCAGAACAAGGTAGAATAACGGATTTGCTCCCCCGAAGCCTCTAGTTGTAGCGTGTCTGTTTGCAAACCATGGGCAACAACCACTTCCTTGCGAGCTTGAGTGACTTCACTTTTAGCCTTTTCAAAGTCCGCTGACTCTAAACACTCCAAAGACTGCACTAAATGCTCTCGAGCATTTCCAGCATGAACTAAAATGTTCATGGACAATTGGTTTAATTGATCATTTTCTTCAATATATTCTTGTTTTGCCATAATAAGTTCCTCCAATAATGTTAAATTGCTGCTTCTTCTTTTTCCTGTTTCAACAATGAGTTGTCATACGCTTTAAAGAATGGTAAGAAGACAAACCATGTCACGATAAAGATTAAAATACAGACGATAATCGCCCGCCAATCCTGAGTAGCTAAATAAGATGCTACTGGGTAAGGCATGTACCATAATAAAAATGTTTGAGACGGGATATTAACAACACCGACCTGCATCGCAGCGTAGGCAATTGATGGAACCAATAGGCCATTAATCCACATTGGCACCATTAAATAAGGGTTAAACGCCACCGGAGCACCAAACATTAAGGGCTCGTTGATATTGAAAATCGACGGTACAATCACTGCTTTACCGATGGCTTTTAACTGCGCTGATTTACTAAGAAATAGCATCATAACGGATAATGCTAAGGTCGTACCAACCCCACCCATCGAGGAGAAGGCATAACAAGTTTCTTGAGTGGCAATATTCATTGCTGTTCCACCATTAGCAATAGCTTCCGCATTGGCAGCCAAACCAGACATGTACACAGGATAAATTACCGGCATCATCACCCACCCAGAAATTCCGAATGTATAAAGAAATACTGGAATAAATACAGACAAAACGAAACCGAAATAAGATTGCACAATCGCCGCTAATGGGCTGAAAATAATCAAGACAATATCAAAGAAATCGACGTTGAATTGCACTGTAATTAACCAACCAATGACCATAATAAGCGTAATCGGTAACAAACTGTTAAACCAACCAACAACAAAATCCGGTATCGGCGTATCTTCACCAAACAAAGAATGCTTTGCTGCAAAATTCATGATGCAGGCAACAAACAAGCCTGTAATAATTGATAGAAACATCCCTGTTGCCCCAAAACGAGCCAGAATAAACGTAATATTTCCTTCTGCCGTCACAGTTGGGAAGATTAACATCATGAACAAAACTAACCCAGTTGCACCCGAAATTAATTTTTGCCCGCTATTTCCCTTTTTCTCCATTAAATAATAAGGAATTAGAAAGGCAACAATTAACCCAAACATCCCAAAAGAAAAATTGCTAATCATAGAAAAATCAGGTAGCCCTTTAAACAGGTTTTTAAGCAATGACACAACTGTAATCAATGACCCCACAAACACCAAAGGCAAAGCTGCCATAATTGAGTCTTGGATAGAAGATATCCACGGATTCTTAACCACTTTGTTAACCTTGGGCGCAAATGAATGTGTCATAAAATTCATTATTTTATTCATCATTCTTTATCCCTCCAAACTTAAGATTAGGTCTAACGCTTTTTCACCATTCAACGTCCCATAAATCGTTTGTGGTATCACAGCCACTTTGACGTTTTTCTCTTTGGTTTGTTCTGTGATATCATCCAACATATAAGACAAATGTGGGCCAATTAACAAATAATCAATTTCATTGATTCGTTCGTCTAGCTGAGACTCACTAGCTGCCTTAACACTTGCCTCAATGCCTCTTTTTTTGGCTGCTTTTCTAATCGCTGCTGCCATAAACCCACTAGATGCTCCTGATCCACAAATAAGTAAAATATTTTTCATTTTCTCCACCACTTTCTTTTATTCATACTCTTATTATAGGAAGAGTTGGTCTCGCTTACAATTTTACTTTTTTCCTATCACTAGGAAAGTTTGCTCTAGGAACATGGATGTTAATTTAGACTCACTCCAAGTTTTCCTTTTTCCTTATGATAGTTTTCAATAAAAAAGTGAATTTGGGACGTAAGTCCGAAGAACCTTAAAATAGAAGACCGAAAATCGTAAAAAATGATTTTCAGTCTTCTATTTTTTAGATTATTAGGAGAATCCTCTTTGTTTTCTAGCTTACT